>JBFXGD010000005.1:0-51293 GCA_050178385.1 Calditrichaceae bacterium | reverse complement strand
GATTCGGAATGTCCGTCACTACCGGAGCGTCGTTGACCGCCGTGACCGTAAAGGTCGCCGCGTCACTGTCAAACAAATTGCCCGGGTCGGTGGCCGTAAACGTGATCGTCTCGGCGCCGTTCCAGTCTACAGGAATGGTAATCGTCGCGATACGGTTGACATCTATCGTTACCGTAAGATCTGTCTCACCGCTGGTGGACCAGGTCAGCTCACTATCCAAATTATCCACATCGCTTACATAATCATCAAGACTGATGGTCGCGAAACTGGCGCCTTCAGCAATGGTCTGATTCGGAATGTCCGTCACTACCGGAGCGTCGTTGACCGCCGTGACCGTAAAGGTCGCCGCGTCACTGTCAAACAAATTGCCCGGGTCGGTGGCCGTAAACGTGATCGTCTCGGCGCCGTTCCAGTCGGCGGGAATACCGATGGTCGCCACACGGCTGGTGATCGTTACCGAAAGATTGGTATTGCCGCTGTATGACCAGGTCATCTCACTATCCAAATTGTCCACATCACTTACATAATCATCAAGACTGATGGTCGTAAAACTGGCGCCTTCTGCAATGGTCTGATTCGGAATGTCCGCCACTACCGGCGCGTCATTGACCGCCGTGACCGTAAAGGTCGCCGCGTCGCTGTCAAACAAATTATCCGGGTCGGTGGCCGTAAACGTGATCGTCTCGGCGCCGTTCCAGTCGGCGGGAATACCGATGGTCGCCACACGGCTGGTGATGGTTACCGAAAGATCGGTATTGCCGCTGTATGTCCAGGTCATCTCACTATCCAAATTATCCACATCACTTACATAATCATCAAGACTGATGGTCGTAAAACTGGCGCCTTCAGCAACGGTCTGATTCGGAATGTCCGCCACTACCGGCGCGTCGTTAGTTTCAGCGACGTTGACGACCTGATAGGTGGTATCAGATAAATTAGTTGGATCTTTTGCGATCACTATAAACGAATCAATACCAAACCAGTTGGATGACGGTGTTATAGTGAGACTGTCATTCACAAACTGTGTCGTAATATTAGTACCATTTCCAAATTGCCAGGTCAACTCCGCATCAGCATGGGTCTCATCCGAAACATAACTATAATAATATGACTTGTGAACTTTATAATTGTTATCCTCATTAATATTAATTTGAGGAATAGCCGTGAATACGGGCGCCATTTTAAATAGCTGTGCGTACACTCCGTTTCCTGAACCATCTTGTAAATTACTTTGCCAGACAATGGCGAAGTCACCATTCTTGTCTACTGCTACAGCGGGACTTATTTGATCATCATACCAATATGTGTTAGCCTGAAATTCAGGGCCGAATGTTGTTCCATCTGAATGGTATCGTTGGGCGACTACCGCCCTGCTTGAATCGTCCTGATCCGCGCTTTGCCATGTGGCGACAAATACATCATCTCCACCAGAACTTATACTCGGGAATTCCTGATCATTTGAGTTATCATAAGTATTTATTTTAAATTCACTGCCTACTTTGGTGCCGGTCGAATTAAAACGCTGTCCAAAAACATCCTGCGGGCCCAACTGATAACTCTGCCAGACAACCCAGAAATTTTTACTTTTATCCAGCGCGATGTCGGGGTATCGTTGAGAAGCATTTGTAGTAGTATTTACCGGGAATTGACCGCCTGCTTTATTTCCGTTTGTATCAAATCTTTGTCCATAGATATCACCCGCGAGTCCGTTTGTCGACCATGAAGTCCATACAGCGACAAAACTGCCGTCATTCGCCAGATCGACCTTTGGTACGATCGGATGAAATACGTCATAGGAAACCGCGCTTGCATCAACCGAAAATTGAATTCCATTTTTTGATCCCGTGGAATTGAAACGCTGGCCATAGGCTCTGTACGGGAAACTGTCGAGACCGGTTGTCGCGTGATTGCTTTCCCAAACAACCACGAAATTTCCGAGGTCATCCATCGCGACATCCGGATTAATCTGCTGGTACAAGGTAGTGTCATTAACAATAAATTCAGTGCCCGACTTACTGCCGCTGCTGTTAAAACGCTGACCATATATTCCGGGACCTGATCCATCCTGATCGGCACTTTGCCATACCACTACAAAATTTCCCAGACTATCCATGGAGACTGAGGCATTTTTTTGATCCAGGGTAGTGTATGTATTTATTTGAAACTCTGTTCCAATCTTATTCCCGTTTGTTGAATATCGCTGCCCATAAATCCCATAGTTTTCTTCATTGAGCTGATCTTCCCAAACAATTACGTAATTACCTTGTTTGTCAACCGCAATATCGGGATTGCGCTGATTCAGGGTTGTTGTCGTGTTTACAAGCAACTCATTCCCGTATTTAGTTTGCGCAAATGCAATATTGCCCAAAAATAATGTAAGTATCAGTATAAGTAACAATCGGTTCTTCATCTATACCTCCTTATATTGCCTGGTGGTTAAAATAGTTTTTATCTTGAGGACATCGTAGTATATGCCTATAATGAAAATCGATTTGTGCTTAATAGCACTCAAAACCGATTGATTTGTTAAATTCACAAAGAAAATTTGTGATAGTTTTGTAGAAGGAAGGTTTTAAAACTGTGAAAATCAGAGATCGATATTTATTATTCGGGTCTCTGCATAGATTTGAGATAACAGATAAGATTTTATTGGGAATAAATTATTCCGGCCAAATTCAATTAATATCAAAAGTAAGAATTTGACCGGAACTTTTCGTTTACTCTCTAGTTAATGGACATAATATTAACACCAGTAGGAGCTGAAGGAGATTCCACATCACTCTGACCGTCTGGTTCGTTATCACACAAATCGCCTTCATTATAAACAGCTATTATGTCATCAAGATACCAATATCCATGACCCGCTGGCGGTGAATCATGCGCATGAATAGATACAAATTGCTGTGCGCTGGTGTATACCGAGGCAGGCAACATGAAATCGGCATCCCGGTTGATATAAACATCCGAATCATCTACTTGTACATGTACCATCGAATTACCGTCAGCGCTGCCGTCATCACTTACTTTTATATAAATTTCAATTTTATGCCAGATATTTTTTGTTAAATATTTATTCCCAGCAAAGTCCGTATTCTCACCGGGAAATAAATCTGTTTCACTCGAACCTGTTCCGCCGCAACAGGACCTCGTGGACTCTTTGATCCAGTACAATTGTAAACTATGCGGACCTCCGTCTGCAGATTTTTTATAGATAAACTCGATATCCGCGTCGCCGCCTGCAAATTTTAACATCTTCACATTTTCAAACTGATTAAGTTCGCCGGGAAAATAGTACTCAGAACTATATTTTACCCAATATCTGAAATATATTCCATCTTCCAGGTATCTTTCAAGATTATCAATCATTGCTATCAGATCACCTTCCGCGTGATCACCCCTGATTGCATATCCGTTGATACCATGATTGTTTAGAGCGTCGTATGCCCAGCTTCCTCCAAAAATGTGTGCAATTTCCAACGGACTTGAATAAGATTGATTATCAAAATTCGCGGAAACCAAAACAGTCCCAAAGGAATAATTTTGAAGAATAAAAAAGAAACTAATAATAAACGCGTAACCAAAAATATTTTTTTTCATCTCATGCCTTTCGTTAATTCCATTTCTGACAATGGAAAGGCAATAATTGTACCAATTATTATTCAGCATGTCAAACTGCCCTGTGGAGCAACTGAAACTTTTTATTACGATACCAATCTAACCGGTTGGTTGTAAAAAATCTATACAATTTAAATCTGATTCAAAATTAATTTTTTATACACATCCTCATGTTTGTCAATCATCATACGTTCAGAATAATTCAGTGCCTTTTTAAGATTATTTGATGAAAATACCTGCCTCATTCCGGGGTTTGCGTACAATTCCAGGATTTTATCTTTGAGGGCTTCCGAATCCCCTGTTTTAAATAACATGCCATTCTCTCCATCATCCAGGAGTTCTCGGTTTGCTGCAATATCAGTGGCAACTATGGGCAGTCCGGCCGCCATATACTCAATAAGTGTATTTGAAAAGCCCTCTGAATCAGAGCTTAGCGCGCCCAGATCCATTTTTTTAAGATACCCGGCTACGTTTTCCGTTTGTCCTGTAAAGTGAATCTTGTCCTTAAATCCGGAAATTAGCACTTCCTCTTCCAGCTCTTTTCTTAGATATCCGTCGCCGATAACCACAAATTCAATATTTTCCACTTTTCTGCAAACCGAAATGGCTGCATCTACAAATACGTCAGGTCTTTTTACCGGGCGGTTCAAATTGGCTACAAGGCCCACTAAAAATGTGTTTTTATTAAAAAAAGTCTTTTTTGTGTTCGAAATCACTTCGGAATTCTGGCTAATCGCCAGTCCATTATAAATAATTACTATCTTCGCGGGATCAATATTTTCCTCTTTTTGAAGATAGTTACTAATCGCCATTGAATTTACGATATAATGACCCGTAAAATTATCAAGAAAATTCAACGTTCTTTTTAACATCGGTGTTATCCAGTACCCCAAATCTCTTCGCGATGCAAGTATATGCTTCACACCTGCCAGTTTTGATGCCAGAATTCCAACAAGGGTTGAATCAAAGAAAAATACCTGCACAATATCTATCTTATTTTTTTTGATATATGAAGCGCATTCTATAAGTTTTCGAATGCCGTTTAAAGATAAAATTTTTCTCATTCCCAGAATTTTTATTTTAACATTAAATCCCATGTTGGCAATCGCAGGAGTTGATCTTAGACAAATAATATGTGGCTCAAATTCTCCCCTGTTGATGCCTTTAACAAGCGTCAACAACTGATTTTCCGTCCCACCAATATTAATTTCATCTATGATATAGGCCAATTTAATTTTTTTCTTCAAACTTATTCTTTTGGTTAAAATTGGATCTGGTAAAAGTTTCCGGAGATTATATTCATCTTTCAATTAACTCAACTTTTTTGAGTCTAATACGGAATTAATGGCTTCCCAAAGATGCTTTTTATCGGTTTCCCAGTTCAATCTTTTTAACACGGCTTGTTTCCCGTTCTCCCCGAGTCTTTTTCTGGTCCCCTCATCGTATAGCTTTAACACTTTTTCTACCAGGTCATCCGGTGAGTGATCGTTATAAATCAGACCGCATTTTTCAGCCTGAATGATGGCAGAAAGAGAACGTGATTGCGTCACCAGAACGGGTTTAGCTTCAGCCATATAATCATAAATCTTATTGGGAAGTGTCGTATCTATATGCTCCGAGACATAATGCGGAATCAGGCCGATATCAGAGATTTTAATAATTGAATTGAGATATTTATTTGGAACCCATCCCGTGAAGAAAACACTGTCTTCCAGATTCATTTCTTTAATAATATTCTTTAATTTCGACTCATAAGTACCCTCACCGACAATAACAAGCTTTATCCCGGGGATAGAGATTGATAATTTTGCCAGTGCCCGGACCGGCACATCAATACCCCGGTGGGCTTCGATCATACCCGTATACAGGAGAATGAAAGATGATTTCGAACTTATTTTATCAGCAAGTTCTGAATAAATTGTCTGCCCGTTTTCCTCATTTAAAATCGGTGTATTGCCAACAACCCATATCTGGTCGTCTCCGGGACTGAGTTTTTCTACTCTCTCAGCACTCTGTTTTGATACAACGAGCACACCGTCTAATCTTGGTACAACAAATTTCTCCATCAAACGGAGGAAATACGGGTTCCTTATGAATAAATCCACAAAACTTGGTCCACGATAATCCCATGTTGAACGAATCAGGGCGGGATAATTTTCGGCCATGTCCATTATAACAGGCTTACCTGTGATTTTTCCGGCAATATAAGCAGCCGGAGATAAGGGAAGATCACGAATTATGATCAAATCGATTTTATTCTGTCTGACCACATCGACAATTTTTTTTATCCAGAATGGTGAAAAAAATGCCGGAAAATTTTTTAAAATTCTTATGATGGAGTTTCCTGAGCCTGACAGTCGGTGGATGGTGATCCGCTGCACGGATGCTTCCAATTCGGGCAAACAGTCTTTATTTCGTGATACGATATGAACTTCCGCGCCTCTCTCGGCCAATGCTTCCGTGATTTTCTTGACTCTTACTTCCCAGGGGTACTGATCCTGATAAACATAACAAATTCTCAATGAATTTTTCACTACTGCTCCTGATCCATTATCGCAAAAATCGCTCTGTGATGATCTTAAAAATTCTTTCAGACGCCTTACCGTCACCATATGGATTGATTGCTCTTGCCATGCTGTTGTAAGCGTCTTTATCGCTCAATAACTTCAAACTTTCAGAAACAATTACTTCATAATCTGATCCTACTAATTTGACAGTGCCTGCCTCAACCGCTTCCGGCCGTTCTGTTTTATTTCTTAAAACAAGAACCGGCTTTCCAAGTGATGGAGCCTCTTCCTGTACGCCTCCGGAATCGGTAATTATGAGGTAAGATTTATTCATTAAATGAACGAATGATTCATAATCAAGGGGATCGATAAGATGGATTTTGGGATTACCGCCAATCTGTTTATACACTGCATTTTTGATATTCGGATTAGGATGTACTGGGAAAAGAATTTGGACATCAGGCGCTCTTTCCGCAATTTCTTTCAGCGCTGAAAGTATATTCACCAGCGGCTCCCCGAAACTTTCCCTTCTATGAGCGGTTACCAGGATCACCCGGCTGTTATTTTGACTGAGTATCGTCTTCAGAGGATCGGTAAAATTAAATTTTCTGTCAACAACTTCCAGTAAAGTGTCAATTACCGTATTTCCTGTAATGGATATCAGATCATCCCGTACTCCTTCATTTCTCAGATTCTCCGCCGCTTGCTTTGTAGGCGGGAAGTGAACATCGGCAAGTACTGTGGTCAATTTCCGGTTTATTTCTTCAGGATAGGGTTGGAACTTGTCAAACGTGCGCAATCCTGCCTCGATATGTCCGATCGGTATTTTGTTATATAAGGCGGAAAGCGCGCCGACAAACGTGGTAGTAGTATCGCCCTGCACGAGGATAATTGCTGGTTTTTCTAATTTGATAATATCAGAAAGCTCCCGTAGCGCGAGAATGGTGATGTCCTCTAAGGATTGATTATCCCTCATAATGCCCAGATCATAATCAGGCTTTATATTAAATATATTTAATACCTGATCCAGCATCTCACGATGCTGAGCAGTAACAACCACGACGGGTTTTATATCCGGTTTGTTGCTAAATTTTTTAATGACCGGTGCCATTTTTATTGCTTCGGGCCGTGTTCCGAAAATGAACATAATCTTTTTTGATAGAGTCATAGGTCGAGGAATCCGTATTTTAGTATTTATATGGGTATTTTATTCGCAAATTTATTTTAGGCGGGAATTAAAATTTTCGGCATGTTATAATCGCATTGGGAACAAAATGATAACATGCCGAAATTAATGTTAATTTTCTTTCAATATCTCCAAACCCTTCGGAGGCTCCGGTTTTGTTGTGGATGATGTATTCAGAACGATAGGAAATCCATCCAAATTGACCAAACCTCCGGAGTCAATGACATACAAATAAACCGTTTCACCTGCAGAAAAAGAGCCTGTATTTAGTCTCACGGCAACAGAATTATCTGTCCAGTCGGTCGGTGTTTGAATTTCTGTGTGCTTACAATTCAAATAAGCCGGATTGTCACCGAGCTCAACCCGCGCCTGTGTATAATCTATATAAACATTGTCATAAAAAATGGATACAACTTCATTGGGTTCTTCACAATTGTGCCCGTTACAGCCTTCACTGCCCAAGATGGATAGATAATTGCCAATCCAGAAACTATGCCATAGAGCGGGATTTGCGGGTGTACGCGTAAGCAGATTATTTTCTTCATTCAACACCTGACTAATAGGCGCGTCTCCGTTTCCTACCCACATCTTAGCTGTCCCGTTCTCCTGGCCGATATCGGATGCCTTAAAATAAAACTGCACATGTTGCCAATTCCCCCGCGCTCTTGTCCAATCCCAGGCATCACCTATCCATTTGCTGTTGTGCCCATCCACAGATGTAATATCATCGGAATTAAGAAGTCCGCTGTAAGGATCACAATCAAAATCAATGTAGGTATTTGGGGGACCGCTGTAAGGTGATGTAGGATTTGGATATAGTCTCACAAATTTTACACAACCGGGTGAATTGGGCGGGCCATCGTAGTACCACCAAAAATTGATATAAATCTCCCTTATACCGTCAGGATTCCCGATACCAAACGCGCACCTGTACTGATAATTATCCCCTGTCGGCGGGTCCTGAGTGTGGCTTTGAGCAGAAAAGGCTGAATTCGGACGGGTTATTTTATCGCTGTATACCGGATCAAATCCTTTATTTGTGCTGATCAGCCAATCGCCGTCCGCAAGAGATTTCCCGGCTGCCCCAAGTTCAAAATCATCATATTTTACGGGTGAGGCGGTGGATTTAACCCCAAAGCCGGCTCCCTGTATCGTCAAAATACTGGCATGTGAAGTGGAGCCGCTGACTCCCTGTACAGAAGGTTGCGAGAAAACGGATAAAAATGATAAGATCAGGATATAATAAATATGTTTCATGTTTTTCTCCATTGATTCATTTCTTGTCATCATTAAGCAAGTTAATTTACAATTATCATACCAAAGAGACCAGAATGTAATCAATCACCTTTATGATATATGTTCATTTGCTATTTTATTTGTTTGAGAAAATCTCTGGTATAAATTATTTCAATTTATGGGCAATATTTTATCACATCAATGGAAAATAAAAATGTGTGCCATACAAAAGATTCATATTTTGCAAAGCCAATCATAATTATCTTTGCCTAATAATTTGTTGATTTTGTCAACTCATGAAGAAAATCAGAGAATTTTCCGGCAATATTTTTTATCTGATAATCGTCGATTTTTCCCCCATTTCTCTCTGGCAGTAAATTCGCCTTTACTCCTGACTCTTTAGCTAATTTCATCTGGGAGATAAATTCAATGACAGGCCGGGTTTCATCAGTTGTAAATACCATTCCGGTTCCTGTCTCCCTTATCAAACTGCAGGCCTCACCTTCCGGGAAAAAACCGATGATGGGTTTTTCAGCGGCCATGTATTCAAAAATTTTTGACGGGATAAAAGTGGAGGCTTCTCTTCCAGTTCCAAGAGTCGCCCAAAGCAAATCTGCGTTCTGCATCACTTTTCGCGCTTCATCCTGACTGGTCCATGGCAATATTTCGACTACTTCGCGGAGTCCTAATTCTCCTATTTTAGACAATGTATCGGGGTCATTTGCCCCAAGAAGAATAATTTTAAGATTTTCTGAATTGCCAGGTTCGTCTTTTTTATTCAGATGAAGCCATTCTGAAATGGCGTTTAGTAATGCATAAGGCTGAAAGCGAGGGTAAAAGGTTCCTGCATGTACAATCCTAAAAGCTGAACCGCCTTCACAACTTTTTTCATTCTCAGGGTACTTCTCCCACCCGTTTGTCAGCAAAACGGTTTTATCGGCAGTTATTGAAGGATAAGCTTTCTGCAGATTCACCATGTTTGATTTTGTGTTTGAAATTATTAATGAAGCATTTTTTAATACTTTCCGTTCCAGATAACTTTCAATTTTCAATAAATATAATTTTAAACCGGTTATATTTTTTCTGTCCGCATTTAGTGTCCATGGATCACGAAAATCAATGACCCATTTCTTCTTGAGAATTTTCGACAAAATCAATCCGGCAAGATGCGAAGAATGCGGTGGTGAAGTCGTATAAATAACATCTATATTATTTTTCTTGTTTATTCTCATACCTTCCCGAACCACAAAGGGAATCCAGAAAAACATATGATCCGGGAACGAGGACATGTACATGAGCAGGCTTCTTAGTTTTTTCAATACAAAAGAATCCGGATTCCAGCCTCGGACTCTAACCCAGGGATCCAATGTCTCAGTCTGATGAATGGCAAAACGCTTCTTTAATTCATCAAAACGATCATCATCCGTATAGTTGTCAGATCTTGGTTTTATAGTAACAACATTTACCAACCATCCGTCCGCGCTTAGATATCTTGCAAATCGCTCAGAGCGAACGGCGCCCGCGCTTGCATTTGGAGGAAAGGGATAGCTGATAAGTAATAAATGCTTCATTCCTGTATTCCCGTCACATTTTGATCCTGCCTGATTGCCGATCCTGTAAATAGTTCTGTTTGAGAAAGCAGTCTTTCATTCATCAGAGAATCCATAAAGAATTTCGCGGCCCAATTTGGATAAGCAAAATGAATGTAGTTACCCCATACTGGATAAGAGCCGGCGATACCACCCCTGATATTTAAATTTTTTTCAAAAATAGTGTGCTTCGACATAAGATATTTATTGATCTTACTACCCTTAATGAAATATTTTTCATTGGATAATTCCCCTGCCAATCGAAAGAGAATAATTGCAAGCTGAGCGCTTCCCGTCAGGCAGCTAAATCCGGGCTTGCCATTCCAGTTCTTATCAAAAATCCCGCTTATAAATCCGGAATCGGGAATTCCCCCGCTAATTGCATCAACAGCTTTGATAACAGAAGTGATATACTTTTTCTCATTTAAATAAATACCTGATTCCAATATTCCCCGAAGAGTGTATGCTATGGTGTGTGTAAATGGTGTCACGCCATCTTTAAGTGTAAAAGCAGCATTTTTAAACCATCCGTTATCTTGCTGATTTGACAATGCCCATTCAACGTTTTTTCTATTTGCTTCCGGATATTTATTATCCGAAACGTGTTGATGAACCTTCAGTAAACTCCATGCCACACGTGAATAATAGGTATGGGGTATCTCATTGTAAGCGCCATTTCTCCAGGCGCCATCGCTGTCCTGAGTTTTTATCAGCCAGTCCGCGGCCTTAACTGCAGAATCCAGGTACTTTTTATCATTTGTAAATTCATAAATCTTAATCATTCCAAAAATTATTTGGCCGGTATCAAACACCATTTTTTTCTTCAGGAACATTTCGGGGAATGCACCGTCGTCAAATTGAATTTCCAGAAGCCAATCCGCCATCTTGCGCGCGCGGACGGCAATACCCTCTTCTTTCCGGATCTGATGATAATCAAGAAGAGTTTCTATAATATATCCAGTTGTTTCCGGATAAGGGCTCAACCACCCATGGTATAAATGAAAAGCGGATGAAACACCTCCATTTTTCGCAGCGTCCTGCGCGCGGCACAACCAGCCATAGGTTTCATCTAAATGCAGATCAATACCATGCTCATGCGTATTTGGTGTTTGGATGGCACTTATTAGATTTCGGCCAAATTTCAAAATTTTATACATCCCGTCTCTCACATTTCATTCATAAAGTACAGATCACCCTGAATCTCTTATAACTTAACTCAAGGTGATTCTGCGTCTATCATATTCAATTAATTTCCCAGGCTCCAGCCTAAAGTGTAAATTTCAGTAAAAATCCCTGGTGCTTAACCCATTGACTACTAATTTTAAGACCGTCAGTCAGACTAAACACCGGCTTAAATCCTATTTGTTTTTCAATTTTTTGAGCCGGATAAAAAGAATTTCTGTTGAACAATCTTAACTCAACCGGGGCAGGTGTGGTCTTTATGGCAGTCTCTGTTTTTTTCATCAGATTTTTAGCCAGACTTGAATGCTCCGCGACTGCTTTAACTACACCCATGAAATGATCCCTGGCAAATTTCCCCGCAAAGCGCACAGGCTCTATCATTGCTGTCCGCAAATAAGTGGTTGTGGTCTTTATCTCTTTCAACGGAGGCAATCCAAGGCTATCATTAAATTTTTTGAAATAGTCATTCCATGTAACATCATCAGCTCCATTCACATTAAAGGCCTGACCGACAGCTCTGTCATCTTTGATTGAGAGAAATATCGCCCTTATGAGATCATCGACAAATATTAAGTTACATCTGCCGTTGCCATATTTTTCAAAAGCGCCCCATTGTCCTGCCACCAGCATTCTGGCAAAATTAGTCGTCCAGTTCTTGCTAAATGGTCCGTAAACTATAGAGGGACGAATTACCGTTAATGGCAACCCCTTCTTACTATACTCCCAGCACACTTTTTCAGCATCGATTTTGGTTTGATTATATTCGTTGCCGGTATATTTGTATGGAAATTCCTCATTTATTTCCCCTTCTGCATCCCCGTATATTTCCGCGGTACTTAAATGAACAAATCGCTTCACTTTATGACGGAGAGCCGAATCCAGCAAGTTTTTTGTACCCTCCACAGTGACACCGGCCGGGCCTTTTGCACAATGAATAACAGCAGTAACTCCTTCCATGGCGTTTTCGATTTCCTCTTTATTCATCAGATCTACTTTCACTATATCCAGGGGAAATCTTCCGATTCTCGCCGCGCTTGACCATCTCCAAATCCCTGCCCTTACATTTTTCTGTCCTTTCAGGTACAGAACTTCCACGATCCTGGCGCCTATAAATCCACTCGCACCGGTTACTAAAATTTTTTCATTATCAGACATTTATGGCCTCCAGATTTTCATACCATGGTAAATTGAATCGCTGACGTTTACTGTATGCATCCTCAAGCAATGCAATGGAAGGACATACATCATCGGCGGATACTAGCGGTTTTGCAGAATTACTCACCACTTCAATAAAATTATTGACAATTGGTTTTACAAAATCCGGATATACCTTAACATTTGTGGGAAGTGAGATCGTCTCCGATTTTCCCTGATTCCTGACCAGCCTGATCCGGTCCCATTCAAAAATATTTCCTTCAATATATCCCAATTCTCCCGTAATCTTATAAAGATTATCAAGATCATTTAAGCGGTTAAATCTGATTTCAATTTCACACTCATCTTTACGCGCCTTTAAACAGGCCACTGACTCCGGACCTCCGAACGAGTCATCGGTAAACTCTTCTAATTCCGGCTTTCCGTCGAGCCACCAGCATATGGTATCAACCACATGAGAGCCGATATCCATTAAAACGCCTTTTGCGGAGACTTTCGGATCTACATAGAAACCGGTTAAGCTGGGCCAGGCGAAAGTCATTCCCTCATAATATTTTATCGACCGGAGTTTTCCCAAATCCCCCCGGGAAATCAACTCTTTAATTTTCATAAAAGAAGGAAACATCCGCCGGGTATTGTTTACCGAAATAGTCACCTTATTTTCTCCGGCAATCCGAATCATCTCGTCTACTTCTTCAACCTTTTCAACCAATGGTTTTTCACAAAGTACATGACTTCCTCCCTTGAGAAAATCTGTCGCGACCTGAAAGTGTAAAAAATTCGGGACAACAATTATGACACCCTGCACCTTACCGATTATACTTTTGTAATCGTTTTCATAACGATCGCTTCCTACTTCTTCCGCCATTTCCTTCGCGGTGGTCAGATCACGATCCACGAAGATCATGCGTTTTGCTATTTCCGGATGCGTTTTTAAGGCCGGCAGATAATATCTTCGGGCTGCGGCTCCGCATCCGATCAATCCTAGAACAGTTTCAGTCATTTTGATTTCTCCGTTGTTGATCAAGAAAAGTTAGTTAATAGTTCTGTTACTATTAGATCATATTTATTAAAAATGGAAATATTGGAAGAATCAGTTAAGGAATGAAAAATATAGTGATTCTGTATCCCGAACCATTTTTCTTCCTGAATATTTTTGATTTACCAGATTAAATGCATTATCCGCAATACGTGAAGCTCTTGTCTCATCAACGAGACAGTCTAGCATACTTTTTTCGATTTCGGTCTCATCGGCCGGGTTGATCAGATAACCTGTTTCTTCATTTTGAATTAGTACAGGAATGTCTCCAACCGATGTTGCGATAACAGGAATTTTCTTCGACATCGCCTCTAAAAGAACATATGGTAAGCCTTCTCTTAGAGATGGAATTACAAGAAAATCAATTTTTTCATAAACATCATTCATATCATTTCTGACACCGCAAAGTGTAATGTCATTTACCAGATTCATTTTACTGATTTGTGACTCAATTTCTTCTCTTGCGGGACCATCTCCGACAATCAAAGCCGCGGTATCCGGAAATTTGTTTAAAACTCTCGCGAACGCGTTAATAAAAAAACGATGGCCTTTATCCGGAAAAAGTCTTCCAACGACTGCAAAAACTTTTTTCCCGTTTTCTGTAAAAAGCTGCGGTTGATTTTCTCCGGGTCCACGATTCCCAAGAATGGATAAATCAATGCCATTTTGAATGACCGTAACTTTCTTGCCTGACATATGTTTTCGCAAGTCTCTGTGGATTTGGTTCGAGACCGCAATGATACCATGGAAGAAATGATATATAAATCTTTCCGTAAAAAGAAGGTAAGTCTTTTTAAGAAGGGAATCTTTTGTTGAGCCATGAGCAGTTGCTATGCGTTTAACCGGCAAATTAATCGATGCCGCCAAACCGTAAAAATCTGATTTAAAATCATGCGTGTGAATGATATTAATCGCATCTTTCTTTAAAATTTTCCTTATTTTCATTATTGCGCTCACATCAAGACGGCCGGTGACGTTAAGTGGAATTACCTTTGCTCCTATACCGGAAGCCTGTTCAATCAGTTTATCACTTTTACCATCTCCTCTTCGCATACAAAGCAGGGAGATATTAAATCGGTCTTTATCATAATTGTTCAGCAATGTGAGTATAACCCGCTCTGATCCGAAAATTCCGCTGCTGTCTTTGATTAAAAGCACATTTATTTTATTCATCATCTTTAACGTTGTTATTCCTGTTTAGTTTTTTGTACTTATGGGTTCTCGCATTAATTATTCATATGGATTTGTTGTCTTCCCCGAGGAAACCTGAGATGACCTGGAAATAGAATGAAACAGTTCTTTAAAATGACGAAATCTTATTTTTGTGATTTTTGTGATATTTTTTTTAAATGAAAGCATTGGTTTTATACGTAATTCCCATTCCCGTTTTAGCGAATACATTCTCCACAATTGATTATAGAACGGATAATTCAGCCCCGCCATTAGTTTCTTAAAATGTTTTCCCCGATAAAGTTCATAGTCCGGTATAATAGACCCATCTGCTGTTATATATGTAAATATCTTCTCTTCATTAATTTCGAAGGAATTATTGATTTCAACATTCAATATCAGTGATCTTCTATGGATAACATCAAGAATAGTTTTTACGGTCTTTTGTTGACCATCCGGTAAATTGAAAGACCATTCAAAATCATTGAAAACGAAATTTCCGAGGCTATAGGCAACCAGTCCTTTCCCTATACGCTCCATTCCCTGCAGTACATGCGGGTGATGCCCAATGATCAGATCTGTCCCGGCATCTATTATTTTTTGGGCAATTCCGCGCTGATCGGGAGCAGGATAATTATAATGCTCAATTCCCCAATGCATCAATACGATCACCACATCACATTGCTTTTTACAAGTTCTGATTGTGCCGATTGTTTCATCTAAATCAAAAAACGCAACCCCCGGCTGATCTTCTCCGGCATATGAAGGTGAAGAGACTATCACGGATGTCCGTCCCAAAATTCCTATTTTTTTACCTTCTGATTCAAAATACTCAGGTCTAAGGGCTTCTTTGATGTTTCTCCCCGCTCCTACGTATTTTATTCCGGCTGAGTCAAGATTTTTTATCGTTTCCGTCAACCCCTGAACCCCATAATCCATCATATGATTATTAGCCAGTGTGACCATGTTGATGCCGCTGTCCATCATAACTCGGGCCCATTCAGGATCGCCGTTTAACGTGCATTTTCCCGGTACGGGCATCCCATCCAGCATGAGAGGCCCTTCCAAGTTTCCGATCACAAGATCCGATTTTTTGAGTATCGGAGAAATCATGTTAAAGAGCCCGGCCTTATCAGAGAGGTTCTTTGACTCCACAAATGAAATATCCCCAAGGGCGCTTATTCGGATATTTTTCATGTTGATACTTAAATTCCTCTTAGTTTTTCTTTTGGAATATTGCAGATAATAAACGCGTACTTTCCTGATTTTAGAGAGGGAATTTCGTTGACAAATTCATAAGAAATTTTCATGTCCGGGCCAAAAATTTGAAATGCATTTGCCCTTTGCTTCTGAAGAATATCATCCGGAGGAACCGGTAAGGTCATTTTGATTAACAGCTGGTCAAAATCATTTTGTATAAGTTGAACCCCGTTTTTCAATCCCAGGATATGAACTAAATTTGGAATAAGTGTTATTGATGCGATTTTTCTGCCATCCGGAGTATAGACCATGTCTGCCATCCTTCCCCCGACGCCTTCCAACAAAGGAAGACCGCGGCCGCAGCTGCATTTCTTGTCCGACAACCTGCCCAGGTCCCCGATCTCATAACGGATAAACGGCATGCCATAATTCAACAGATCCGTAACAATGAGTTTTTCAAGATTTTCCGGATTATCTTCTTTCTTCACCTTTTTCGGCTCGAGCGGAATTGTCTCCAAATAAATGTTTTCCGCATTGAGATGAAATCCCTTATGCTGATCACATTCCTGGGCAATTGGTCCGACTTCTCTGGTCCGATATGAATTAAATACCGGACAACGGAATGCCTGTTCTATGATTTTTCTTTGCGCGGGATAAAGCGATTCCCCGGTCGTCACAATTCCTTTCAGCTTCAGATCAGTTATATTATGAGAGATTGCATATTTGGCCAGTTCCGTGACAGGCATGGCAAAACCGCGTATTATCTTTGCCCGATGTTTTCTTATTTGTTTAAGATGATCGCCCATGCGCTTTTCTTCGATTACTGTCTGTGCCAGTTTTATCTCTCTCGCAGACAGAAAATTTCTTATCTTCATTTTCCAGGTTATTTTGTCATGCATATCCATAGTCGCCGGCCAAACCAAACTCATCCATTCCCCAAATTCCCAACCGGCCCATTTTTCAAACCTCATTATTGAAGCTTCCTTTGGTGACAAACAAGCGTTGTCACGATAAAATTCTGTCATAAATCCCGTAGTTCCACCTGAAGTGGACATGTGTATTTCGTTCTCATCAAAATTAATGGCCTTCATTTGATTCATATGGTTTTGTATATCTTTTTTGGTGAGAATTGGTATTCTTTTCATCTCTTCAGAACTCTGAAAGCTATACGGATCAAATTTACACTCATTAAATCTTTGCTTATAAAATTGCGTGTTTTCATAAGCATGAATTAATAATTTCTTTAATTTCCTGACCTGAAGTTCTAATATTCTTTCCCGATCCCAGTACTGGCTTTCTTCCAGAAGAGCCAGATCTCTAAACAGTCCCGAATGCCCGTCCGCCGTTGCTATTAGCGGATACGTTATATATTTAATGAATGTTTTTTGTAGTTTCATATTCTCATCTAGTATAAAAAAATTAAAAATCCGGGGATAAATTGACGGGCATCAAGATACTATTTTGTCTAAGTATCTTCTAATTCATTGTCCTGATTTTCTAAATATTCAATCACTTCTTCGTCTTCAAATATTAAATTATCGATGCTGGATACCAATGCTGCCATAAAAAACCAGAACCAGATCAGGGAACCATGAGTGAAATTTCCAAGGAATAATCGGACAAATAACCCCAACTGAATTCCATTAAGCATATTAAAATAGAAATTATGAGTATCATTCTCTGTGTTTAAAAGTGATTTTAAAAGATTGGCTCTTTTAAAAATCCAGTACATCCAGATAAACCAGATGATGCTGGCTAACCCTAATTCACCTATGAGTTCTCCATATAAATTATGTGATTCAAAACGATAACTGAAAAAATAGCTTCTGGCTTCGGCAAAACATCCTATTCCAACTCCCAACAGAGGCCTTTTGAACAACATGTCAATCCCATTTATCAGGCCCAAAAATCGATCCGAACTTGACCTGCTGCCATGAATTCCATCTAAAATGCTCATGATGTGATCAACATACTCTCCGCCGGCAAGAGGAAGTGTTACCAGAAAAACAATCACAAAATAAAATATTGCCCGTCCCCTGTTCTCCGTGAAATATATAATCCCGGCTCCGATTGCTAAAAATCCTAAGAACCCTCCTCTTGACTTGGAAACAATGACCCCTATTATGACAAATGCCAGAGCAGCCCATAGAATAATTCTTCTGGATGACCGTTTTTCATATAACAGACTAAAGTAAATCAGCGGTATACCCTGATTAAGAGTATTGGCCAGAGCCACATGTCCGGCTGCCGCTCCAAATCTTCCAATCGCCACCGCCCCATAATCTTCTTCTACAACCACACCGGTCAGATAGTTGACAATCGGCTCATAGCCGATCCAAACGGTCATCAGAACAAAAGTCCAAACAAGTTTCTTAAGATCCTCAGTATCCTGAACTGACGAGACAATCATAATATAAAAAAGAACCATTTTTAAAAGTTCATATCCGCCTTCCTGCCATGAAGCCGCCACATCCAGCGCTTGCGGAACAGATAACATGCCTACCAGAAAAAACAACCATAAATACCTTGAAATAGAATTCTGATTTGTCAGAATATTGGAGAAACCCCTCTCAGAGAAGGTGATCGAAATAAATATGACAATAGCTGCAATAAGCTCTATTCTCAGGGCTCCCAACTCAGGATACATAATTCCTATTCTGGCGTTTATTATAATAAAATAAGAGATAACGCCGTAAATAGGTCTGAAAAAACTAAACACAAGAAATAGAATGCTTAATACAGGTAAAATTATCTGAATTGATTCTGCAGACGGTATCATATAATCAGTTATTTAATTTTTTATGGTTATAGTGCATTTGCAATATTTTTATAATTCTCGGAACCTAATATATCATGAATAATAAATTTAATTGCCTGATTCAATTTGTAAGGTAATATTTCAGTCGGCTTGAGAAGACTCTTAAATTCATCATCCGTCATTTTCCCAAGTACTTCAATTCTTTTATAGACATAGGGTTTTTCATTGAGATCATTAACACCGATTTCACAACCAAACAGAGCACTATACCCAACATCCTTCGCATTCTCCACTACGATATTATCAAACCATCCGCCCGGAGGCGCCATGCTGAAGACATTGTCACCGATGATATTCTCGATATCATTTTTAGATTTCAGTAATTGATGCTCAATTTCCGGTTTACTTAATGCATCCAAAAAAAGATGTGTGTAACCGTGGGAACCAATTTCCATGTTGTTCTCATGCATTTCCTTTAGTTGCGAAGATTGCATTATTCCCGGCCGGTCAATATATTTTGTGACGACAAAAAATACGCCATTCATTCCACGTTCTTTCAATAATGGATAGACATTTAAAAAGTGATCCTCTGTCCCGTCATCAAATGAAAGGATGACAGTTTTTGATATTTCATCCGGAATTTTGCCGTTATAGATGTCTTTTGGCAGAATGGTTTGGTAACCATTTTCTACCAAATAATTGAGCTGAGCCACGAATTGATCTTTTGTTACTGAGTATTTGTTCTTTGTCGATTCTACCGATTCCACTTTATGATATAAGAGCACAATAACTCCATCGCGATTTAATTGATCATAATGAACAAAACTGAATGTAAAAAAAACAAAAAACATTGATGCTGAAATGATCATTAATTTTTTCAACATATCAGAATCCTTTCTGTCCGCAGGAGACTTGCGTTCTGATTCTCAGAGAATTCATATGAGATTGAATTCTTCCTTAAATTGTATAGAATACATCTATCTTTGAAATAAATCCGCTACTTGTTGTCCCTAAAAAGCCAGCCAAATCCAATCATATATATAAAAAAACAGAAATAAAAATATAACCCGGCAGATCTTGCGTTTTCATTCATCTTTCTCTTCTCATATCGGTATGCTCTGCCTGTAATCAAGGATTTAATATAATCTACTCTCATCCTAAATATCTGTGGCCAGAACTGACTTTTCACACTACTGACAATTCGGTGAATGTTTCCACGCATAAAACCGTATTTTATCAATGCATCAAGAGATGTATATAAATTATCACGGCATATATAATAATATCGATGACTCAATTTTTCCGGGTCTTTGATAATCTTATTCAAACTTTCAATATATCCGAATGCAGACTTTTCAGTTTCACCCTTTAACATTTCCGGAACACCGCTGCGGGTATCAAATGTACGAATTTTCATATCTTCTATTTTTCCATCTATTATCTCCGTATCAACAACCAATCCCATCCTGGAAAACTGATGAGGACCTTCTTCCATATCAAAGATAAAGTTTCCTAAACTGTACGCGATGAATCCACCTTTATAATACTCGTATCCCTGTGGAACATGTGGATGGTGACCAATTACAAGATTTGCACCACAATCAATCATTTTCCGGGAACATTCAACCTGAGCCGGTGTCGGGTGATCTGAAAATTCCACTCCAAAATGGAAATAACAAATAATAACATCCACTTTTTTTTTCAACTCAGATATAGTACTGGCTGCTTGTTCGGTGGTCAATACGCCTGCTCCCCAACCTCTGATATTTGCCGCAGACCGTTCTTTCTGAGCCACCGCCAAAATACCTGTTTTGCAGCCGGCTATATCCAGGATAAGGGGTTCCCGCGCTTTTTCTTCTGTCCATCCGGCACCCAGCCACCGGATATCTCTTTTACTCAGAACATCCATCGTGTCCTGTAAACCTTTTTTGCCATAATCTATGATATGATTATTTGCGAGAGATCCCACAGTAATGTTAAGATAATTAAGAATTGATCCTGTTGAAACTGGAGCCCTTAAGGTGGGGGGTACTTTGAAATATGCATTTGATATATCAGTTAACGGACATTCTATATTCGCAATTACAAGATCTGCTCCTGAGAACAGCTTTTTTACCGGTTCCAGGGCATCTTCCGCTCTGCCATCGATAATTAATTCTTCAATTTTACCATTTAAAACAACATCACCGCAGGCGATAATTTTCATTACTGACGTCCCCGGCCGGATGATATTTTTTCAGTAATCATTGAAAAAAACTTTTTTGAGAGTTCCCTAATTCTTTGTTTTTCCAAATCGGAGATCAATCCAACTCCCCAAAGCGCGACAGGATAAACCATTACAAGTAAAGTATCTAATGCTAAAGCCAGCCACAATGGATCCTTAACGACAATTCTGCTGAGAGAATAAAGTAATCCTCCTATAAGCAGAAATCCGGCCATTCGTCCCCATTCAAATGGAATTGGAAAAAATCTATCACCGATAAGGTGTAATGCCGCAACCTTAAATGTTATAGATACGAATGTTGATACAACAGCTCCCCAAACACCGTAATTCGATATTAACACATAGTTTAGTATTAGATTTACACCGGCCATCGCGAAATTAACATAAGACCAGTATTCTGTTTTCTTTACAATGGATATTCCCAATCCAACATGAGTATCAAGGCTGTAGATTATATAGGCTAATGCGATTGCCGGAGTATAATTGGCGGCATACCAATATTCCTCGGGTGAAATAATTTTGATAATGTCATGCACAAATATACTTACCGCTAATCCCGAAAAAATCATTAAAGCCATATAGTATGTGGCTATTTTCGCAAATATTTCCGGGTGGGCTCCCTCCTTGTATAAGGCAAAACGCCTTGGCGCCCAGATCTGCATAAAAGGGACTCTGATAAAATAATGAATTACATTTCCCAGCCGGTATCCCAGAGTATAAATACCGACATCGGCAACGGAGAGATACCCCCTGATGAAATAGCGATCGGATGCATTGACAATTAGCGAAGCCAGATTTGCCGGAATAATCGGCAAACTATATCTGAGCATGTTTTTTGCCGCGGGAATAGACAGCTTCACTCCAAACTGTTTAATCAGATAAGGTATGGTAATGACTGCAAATACGGCAGAAACAATTAGATTCCCTAGAAAGATGCCAATCAATCCTTTTTCAAGAAAAACAATAAAGTAAATTATTAGTGATAAATTCGCCGTGGTTTTTACTATCGAGAAAATTAAATATATGAGTGACTTTTCTTTGACACGTAAATATGTATAAAAGAGTTCAACCATATTACTCAAATACAGATTCGCTAAGGCCAGAATGATGTAAATCCCCTGATTCGAATCTTCCAGTATCCATGCTGCGGCTTTACCCGAAATCGGTACAAGCGCAATTAAAAATGGGGTGGTTGTGATAAAAACCCCAACCAATGCGGTACTAAAAATGGCTTTTTGCTCTTTCGGGTCATCTGTATCGTAGTAAAACCGGTAAATAGCATCAGAAATACCGAGACTTATTACAATTCCAATGATTTCAATGGTGATTCCAACCAGTTGAAGAATACCATAATCATTTGTAGTAAGGTAATGCGTGTAAAGGGGGATTAGTAAAAATCCGACGATACGGTTAAGTATTTGAGCTATTCCATATGTCGCGCTGTGCTTACTTAAGCGTTTAAGTTCCCCAGTCAAATTATTTGAATTTTTAGCCATCTATATCCTGTAATCCTATGCTCAATTAGAAATAGTATTAATACTATTCATATGATGATTTTTAACCGCTGTGTGCTCAGTAAAAAATTCAGAATAAAAAAGGGAGATCGTAACAAGGGAACTGAAAATCGAGTATAAATTTTTCCCGCTCATCTGCATTCTGTCCAGTTTATCTATTCCGTTTCTATTAAATAATCCCAGTTCCAAAGCTGAAGAATTGAGTAAAATTTCCAAAATCCGGCTTCTTAGTTCTTTATCATTTCTGTATTTATAATCAAAGAAGCCCTTGGCACTGAAGAAATCAATTTTCCCTTTGGTTAAACGGTTCAGATAGTAGAGATATTTTGATAAAGTCTCAATTCGATTTCTTTTTTTATAAGAATAGTTATCCAGCGGCAGACCGGTATGAGCGTTAGGGATCCGACTCAGTTCCGGGAAATCTTTTATAAAAATCGACCGATACAGCCTTTTTCCAAATCGGAAACCCGGCGGTATCGTAAGGCTGAAGTCAAAAAAATCGTAGTCCAAAAACGGGAACCCATATTCAATCATGCCCCGATGAGCTTCCGAGGTGCCAAGAACATATCTTCGTCCGCGATTATTAAAATAAAAATAATATTCGAAACTATTCACATCTACGGGGTCAAATTTTTTGACTTCTTCCATGAATTGCTCTTTTGGGTCATGACTAAGTTTGTTTACCCAATACGGACTCAAGATATCATTAAAATTTCCCGCGGTATCAAACACAAAATGTTCTAAAAGTAAATCAGGCAGCCGCTTTATATATTTCTTTTTTTCAAGCAGAAAATTTTCTTCCCGCGTATATGGGTTAAAAAGCATATCCGGCCCGATTCCATGAAAAATGTAGTTTGTCCGGCTCTGGTCTATCGAGTCTATCCACGGCATATAAATGTATTGCTCAACCGCATAATGGCCATCACCAACAATCGATCCTTTAATAAACGCGTCAGAAAGTCTGGATTTGCGATTGTCAAACAACATGAATTCACTTTTACAGGCGTTTGCGATTTTTTCCGCTATTTTTGTCTCAGGCCAGCGGGGAAACCCAAAATGATATGAAATTATATCATCTCTTACAGCCGAAGAGTGTGCCAGGAGCATTCTGGAATCAAGTCCTCCGCTTAAGGTAATGCCAATTTTCCTGTCTGATTTTAAACTTCTATGAATTGCCTGTCTAAAATAATGACTTCCCTCTTCCATCAGATCCAGGTAAGATTTATCAGAAAGTTGTGTCTCTCGCGGATAATCCCAGTATTGAGATCTGTATGTTTCTGCCGAATTTATTTCCCAAAAAGACGCGCGGGGCAGCAAACTTACATCTTTAAAAAATGTTTTATCACCCATGATAAAATGATAACTCAGCATATCGATGACTGAACTTTCATTCAGATTTTTTTTTATAAATCCTGGAACAAGAATCGCTTTTAACTCCGATGAAAAAATGAAGTATTCGGAACTCTCATAGAAATACAGCTTTCGAATTCCATATCGGTCATTTATAAGAAAGAGTTTTTGCTCTTTAAAGTCGTATATCGCCAGAGCGAAAATACCTTTAATATGATTTACCATCTTTTTGCCGTAAAATTCAAATAACCTAAGAGCGACCTCTTCCTCCGTACCGCGCTCAAAAAGAAGTCCTTTTGATTTTAGCTTCTTCGTTTCATCTTCATAATCAAATATTTCCCCGTCCATAAAGAGGCAATATCTTCTGTCATGGCTCCAGTAAGGCTGTGCACTTGTGTTGATCGCGCCCAGACTGACTCTGCCCAAAGCGATATTTTCATCATGATACGAATCTGCGAGATCGTTATTATGGTACGTGATCTTCTGTAACATCTCATTTAGGATTTTGCCGCCTTTCTCAGGCATCATTCTCTTTTTAAAAAATATTCCTGCTAAACCAGGCATTTAAACTCTCTTTTTTCAAAAATTATTAATGTTTATCTGCTATCTTTTCACATTAAAATGAAGGCATTTGCCATCAAAATATCGATAACACCGACTGATTTTATTTTACAATTCTGAATATTTTTTTCTCAAGCGTATCTCGAATTAGCTTTTTTGCGGAGCCTGCTATTTTTTTTATCTCAGGTACGGGATCCGAAAACACATATTTCAATTCGGTTTCACTGAATTTAAAATGGACCCCTGGTTTGCTTATGACATTTTTGGCGATTTGCTTAAATACCGCCTTGCTCATAATAAATTTCCCGGATTCATAATCTGGTACCGGGAAATTTTCGCCCAGGGCAGTCATGATTGTCAGGTATGGGAAGTTCACGCCGACAACAAGAGAACCCGCTACGGTATTCCAGAACCTCGCATTAAAATCAACTAATTTGACCTGCTTATCTTCCATGTCATATCGAAAATCAAAATGCGCCACTCCCGTCCAGTTTGTCGCTGATACGATACGCTCAGCTGTTTCCAGGGTAAGCGGATGACGCACAAACTCAATGCCGGAAGAATAGGTGAATTTCCTCAGAATTATGCCCTTCTGTATCGTATATGCGAGAATCTTTCCATCCCTGGCCAGTACACTGCAGTCAATATCAAAACCATTTATATAGCTCTGAACAATAAATTTATTTGCATATTTCCTGTTTCTGTCCAGATAGTTTAGTAATTCTTCCTTCTTATTAAATGATCTGATTTGATCACCCGCGCCACCACGCGCGGGTTTTAAAAGAGCCGGAAAAGCGATTTGATCCAGAGATTTTACAAATTCCTTGTCATCTGTATAAAGAATTGTCTCAGGTCCGGGAATATTATTTGTTTTTAGTAATTGCGATAATTTCCATTTATCAATTACCTTATTGAATGTATCTAAGTCGGGAAGCGGCATAACATGTGCAATTTTTTCAAGCTCGGCTCTGTGTTCGGCCATAAATCTCATGGAGGGCTCTCTCACGGCCATGATTATATCTGCGTCCGTTATTTGAACAGCGTCGCGAATATAATTTAATCTCTGTTGATCGTTTTCCACTTTCTCAGAATAGTAGGAATCAACATGTTTTGAATATCGCAATAAAGTTTGACTATATCTCGAGAAAACATGTAGTTTCACATCAGAATGTTGCGCAAGACACCTGGCAACCGACAATGGTAATTCACCATCCGCGTCAATAAAAAGCACAGATAAATCTTGTTTCATGATTATTAATTTCCTGAATTATATAGCTTAAAGAGTTATCATTTTAAAATCAGGTATGACTATAAAAAAATTGATTCAACTTTTTTTCTCATTAGTTGGCATGTGTAAAGGCTTGATTTATACCTGATAACTGTGAGTTGAAGGTTCTGTCAAAATTTCTCGGATTACTAAATCTCTTTAATTCAAATTTATCCGTAGCCTGATCATTAAGTCCTCTTACCATAGTAAAAGCACATTTGAATCCATTCTCTTTTACAACTGATTTGGCTTCATCCGAAAAATCTTGCTTTGAACCATTAGGATAGGCAAAAGCGGACACCGGTTTATTAAGATTTTTTTCGATCAGGATTTTTGATTTGCTAATCTCATTTTGAATATCCTGGATATTTAAGCAGGACAATATTTCATGTCTGTGGGTATGAGCCCCGAATTCAATATTTTTCCCTGAAAGTTCACGAACTTCATCCCAGTTCATTGCCGCATAATCTTTGGGTGGCGCGTCAGTCAATTTCACATTCAATTTTTTTGCTAAATTTATTAAAAAATCAAGACGATCTTTCCTTCCCAGAAGAACACAATGTTCGTGTATGATTTTTCTCGCGTTCATTATTTCCAGATTTGAATTTATTGGAATTACCCCATTTCCATTAAAATCAAACGATTTTAGCAGTGTTTCAGAAAAGATGTATCGGTATAGATCCTGCCACATCCACATCTTTTGATTTATAAAGTTTGTCGTGAGAAATACAACAGCCGGTGCTGAATATTTTTCCAAAATGGGATATGCATCTGAATAAAAATCATGATAACCGTCATCAAACGTAATCAAAAGCCCCTTCCGGATATCTTTTCTTCCCTCAAGAACATTAAAAAATTCCTGAAATGAAATAATTGAGTAGTGTTTCGCGAGGAACTCAATTTGTTTCTCAAATACGCCTGTATCAATACTAAAATAATCATGCCCGCGATTCACCCTGTGATAACAAATGACTCTCAATTTTGCTTTTGTCGCATTTAGGTAAGCGTTGGAAAAGATTTTTTTAATTAACAGCAATTGAATAATTCCTTTTATCTCAAACTACATATCATCTTCACACTGGAACAAGAGCCAGTCTTTGTTATCCGTTGTCTGATAACTGCTCTCATCTTTTAAATCATTCAGATATATCAGAACCTTTTCGTCTTCTTTTCTCTCATGGAAACCCAATTTCTTCATATTTTCAATAAAGATGTTATCACTATTCATTAGTGTCATGCTCACAGTGTCCGCCTTCAAACGCCTGACATATTTTAAAAAGCCCGAGAAAAGATTTACAAAATCACTATGCCGGTCATACAGGACATCTCTGATCTCGAATGTATTTTCTATCCTTCTGCAAATGATGTAGCCAGCAAGTTCCTTGTCTTGCGCATTGCTCAATGCAAAAATAAAATGTTTTAACTCCTGGTTATATGGTGATTTCAAATATTTCCATTCCAGCATTGCCTGTGACCGCTCAGATCTGCCGCTAAAACGCGTTCCCACCCGTTCCCATAGTCTGTCAAATCGATCATCAAAATTATTTACAATCTCTGTACGATATGTCCCTGAAATTATTTTCCATGTCTCAAATGACCACAGCCTGGCTATCGAATTAATAATGGGCCCAATCACGGGTGCCCAAATCTTTCCCGCCGGCAGTCTTGATAAATGATTCTGAGTTTTTAGTATTTTGACCAGACGAATTTTATCTCCTAAAATCTTATACCCCGTTCGTTTTAAAACAGGTTCTGATGCTTTATTCGGGAAACTGTATATCAAATCGAACGCCTGCCCCTTAAGCGATGAAATTACTTCTCTCTGAAGCATTAGCGCGGGTCCGGCAATCCTGTGGTTTTTATTCATGAACAAATCACCGGCAATCGCGGCATTTTTTAAAACTCCCTGAATTATCATTT
Organism: Calditrichaceae bacterium; assembly: GCA_050178385.1. Classification (GTDB taxonomy): domain Bacteria; phylum Calditrichota; class Calditrichia; order Calditrichales; family JBFXGD01; genus JBFXGD01. Next base: position 23,820 of record JBFXGD010000005.1, on the reverse strand, counting down.
TTACCGGAAAGAGCGCTGTTACGCCAACAAACTCTCCTGATTTATCGTCCTTGATCAGCCAGGCCTGCGTTTTCCCGCCGGGACAATTTTTATAAATCCAATCGTATCTGCCGGTTATTACGCGCTCTGAATTCTTTTTCCAGATTCCAATGATATCATCTTTGTTGGTATCTATATCTGCTTTTATGATGCTGTAACTCATATGATGGCTTTCTTCTCCCGGATTTCAACCCGTCAGGCAAACTCATGACGTTTTACGATTATATTGTTTTCATCCAGATTCCCTTCGCCGAGTGTTTTGCGCGTCAGATCCAAAAATTGACGTACTGAACTTTTCGGATTATCCGGATCATGATAATCTTTATTTTGTGTCAATGGATATATAATATGCTTTGCACCAAAATAATCTAAAGCCAGCGGATCTAATCCGGCGATAATAGTTTTCATTCTTGCTGCTTTTGCCGGATCAACTCGACCACCCCAGCCCACCCATTCCGCTGTTACAATATTTAAATCCGCCTTGCGGATTTTTTTCATGAAATACCCGATAGGAGCTGCTTTTGCATATGGATAAAACCGTTCCCCGCACTCATGCACATTTGAATACCCCTTCGGTTTTAAGCCCCAGTCACCGCATGAAAGATCGGTAATCCCCATGAAATTTTTTACGGCGCTTGTGATGCCTGTATCATCACCATGTGTGTTCAGTACGGCAAAATTTATCAGTTTAACCGGCGTCTCAGGCAAATATTCAAGCTCCCCATCTTTTGAACGCCGAAAGGCTCCATTCTTCAGATCGATGGTAATCCCGCTGAATTTTGAGGTGAAAACAGGATAAGTCATCTTAACCTTCCAGGTCTTGAGTCCCCATAGTCCTGAACATTCAAAATCATCATCAGTCCAGACATATCCATCACCGTCTGCGGCGGATTTAATAATTCCTCCGTTTTGTCCGTTTCCGAATATATCACGTTTTGGACCGCCGTCTCTCCAGAATGCACGGGAAATGTTTTTAATATTGTTCTTATTATAAAGATCAATCATCGTATTTATATTATGATTTTGTCCGTCAATATCACCATTTATTTCACTAAGATGTACCCATCCCCTTATGTTCTCTTCTTCTCCTTCAGGAAGCGCACTGTCCATAAAATGATGATTTTCGGCAATTATAACCTCTCCGGTAAATCCGGGTATTTTTAAAATTATGTCAATAAAGGCTTTCATCGCGGCAAGATTTGTCCGCCCCTGATTCCACCATTGTAAATTAGGTTTTAAGATAACAATATCGGAGACACCTATATAATTCTGAATACCACCCATCATTTCTATAACTTTTTCGACGTTTTGCCGCGGTGTCCCGCCGGAAGAAACAATAACCTCTGACTTGTCAGTCTGATTCTTTATATGAGATCCGGTTATGAATTGCATAGATGATAATTTGGCATGCGGCGCTATGCTTTCGGCAAATCCCCTTAACAATTTTTTAAATCCCCCTAATAATGGTTTTGCAAAAATCAAAGCCATTAATGCAGCAATCCCCGTACCCAAAATTTTTAAAAAAGAACGCTTGTTATAATCAACCAACTGTTCAAATCTCCTTTAGAACATAGAATCATCAAAACAATAAAAATGAACGGTTGCCAAATCTTAAATATGAGAATTATTATGAAGAATGCTTACACATTTGATTATGCGCGGCTTAAATCATCGATTCGATAATGATCCGCTCCAGATCGAGGGCTTTTTCCAGCGGCATATCAATATTATAATCATCCTTATACACAAAGGAGGGTTTTTCTTTATATGCATAGTGGTGCCAAACCGGTGAGAATTCTGTAATCATATATCCATTCTCACCTTTAATAAAATCTATGTTCAGCCAGCTCACATCCAGTCCTTTTGCAAGGTTTTCAGATATCGCGATAACTTCTGACGGGATCTTACTCCACTGACCGATGCCGCCTCCATCAATATTCATTTTCCACATGTCATCCTGAGCCTTTAACCGCCAGTGCGCTTCTACAACCTTATGATTTCCAACTACCGTTTTTATATCCCTGTCATGCGCTATAAATTTTTGCGCGAGCAGAGGCACGGCCAGGAAAGGATAGTTCATTTTTCGTTCTTTTATAAGATGATAGAGAAAAATTCTTTTTGTAAACATAGAAAATAAATAACTGAAGGCCGATAAATTGAAATAATCCATTTTTGATAAATTATAGTATTTCTCAAGCTCTTTTCTGGAATTTACCTGAAAAACATTGTCTCCTCCCGCTCCGAATCTGTTTTTCAAGATCATTGGAAAACCCAGTTTTATTTCTGCGAGATCCAATGATTCACTTGAGTATAATGGATATGTTTCGGGCATAGGATGTTTTTTTGAATTTAGATATAAATACTGCTTGTATTTATCATTATAAAAATGAATGATCTTAGGATCGGGGTACATGCGAATGGATGGATTAAGCATTTTAATATGCATTAAATTATCATACACCTCATACAACGCAAGCGGGTGATTTGAGCTGAATTTGAAAGTAGGATAATAAATTAAAATGTCGGCAGAACTAAAGTCATATTCCAGCCAGCTATTGTCTCCGAAATCCAATACATCAAACGCTATATTATACTCTGCCAACTTCTTTGCGAAGGCATCAAATCTTTCTTCAGACTTAAACAGGACAGCTTTTGGCATAATTGATCAATTCTCTATATTTTTATCTAAGCTCTGACCGGCTTCCATGAGATAATCTCTTTCCGTCTGAGAAAATCCAGTATTCCCATGGTTGCCGATAAATTGACAAGAATGAAATAATAAGGAACCGTTAAAATTTTTAATTGCAGGCCTTTTTTATTCAAAATAAAACCGGTTATCGCAAACAGAAACAACAGACAATACCCCACAAAAATCAGACTATAAAATTTATTGCCTGAAAGAGCGACTGAGGTTATAAAATTTAAACCAACAAACGGCCCTACAAACCATCTCAATATTTTATGAAAAATTATCTGCATTGAAAGAGAGAAATGACTAAACGGATTCAACATTTCCGGAAAAGACCTTAACCCGTTTAGACCGCGAAGCGTTATTCTTCGCCGTGTCTTAAATTCATGCCCTGAATGAATATTGGGTTCCTCCATTACGATGGCATGCTGCTCCAGGACAACTTTTTTTCCTTGTAAAATCACAAGCAACGGTGTAATTAAATCACTGATGATATTTTTCTCCAGCATTACATAATTGCTTTTGCGAATGGCGTATAACGGACCGTCGACACCAATCATTTGCCCGATCATTGATTCAAGATTTCTTATATTATTTTCATATTTCCAATAAAGTCCCTGGCTTTCTGTTGTGATATTCAGGTCAGTATCGACATAAACCATTCTTCCTGCCACACAGCCAACCCTTTTATCCGAGAAATTCTGAACTATTTTCCGCAGGGATCCCTTGTCAACCAGCGAAGCCGCATCCATAAATAATATTATTTCCCCGCTCGCCGACTTAACGCTTTCATTCTGAATTATCACTTTCCCCCTGTTTGTTTGAAAATCAAGAAGTTTAATCCCCTTTTCTTTAAATCTGGCTGCAATCTCACAGGTTTTATCCGTTGACCCGTCGGACGCGATGATTATTTCCAGTTTCTCCCGCGGATAATCCAGATTAAGCGTATTTTCAATTTTCTGTTCAATATGTTTCTCCTCATTATAAGCGCTTATTATGACAGAAACAGAGGGATAAATATCTTTTTTTTGAACATGAAATGGCCATATTTTTGAAATTACAAGCAACAATAAAGGATAAATAAAATATGTTGATATAATAAGTGTCAGCGATGACCAGAAAACTATCTTGAGAATGATATCCATTCAATTGACCTGAGTATTTTTAAATTGATGTTTTTTCTTAAAATTCTTATTGATTTTATTTTTTTCCATTGACCTTATTCTTGATAAAATTCTCAATATTTATCAGCGAATCCAGGTTCTCCGGAACGATTTCTTCATCATTTATTTTTATGCTGTAATTTTGTTCAATATATGCCACCAGCTCCAGCACCCCCGTAGAATCAATGATTCCGTTTTCAAGCAATGACGTATCGGCGCTATATTCTTTAACCATATCCACCATAAAATTTTCATTAAAGAAGTGCACCAGTTGATCTCTGATTTCCATACTTATATTCTCCTGAATTTTAATATTTTTTGTCACAATGTTAATTTTAGATCGCTTCCGGTCTTATTATTCCTGCTCTTTAAGCAAATTTTTTAATATTTTACCTGATTCGTTTTTTGGCAGTTTCTCGGCAAAACAGATATACTTCGGCTGCTTGTACAAAGGTAGGTTTTTCTTAAGAATCGCTCTGATCTCTTCCTCATCCGGAATTTCTCCATCACGAGGTACAATGAAAGCTTTCATAGCTTCTCCAAGCAAATCATCCTTCACACCGATAACCGCCACTTCATGTACTTTATTGATCTCAAGAATTTTTTCCTCTATCTCTTTCGCGCTTATCCTCTCCCCGCCGACTTTAATTATATCCTTTGTTCGACCGACAACAAAGAGAAATCCTTCTTCATCCATTTTCCCCAAATCACCGGTGTAATACAGACCGTTTTTAAGTACCTTGCCCGTCTCATCCTTATCGTTCCAGTATCCCTGCATTAAATTTGAACCCCGGGCAACAATCTCTCCGGTTTCTCCCTGCGGCAATTCTCTGCCCCGGTCATCGGCGACAAACAGATCAACATTCGGGATTGCCTTGCCAATTGAACCCCATTTTCGCGGGAGATCATTTGGATCAAGGTATGACAACCTGGCTGATGCCTCCGTTGCCCCATACATGATATACAGCTTTGCGGGAGCCATCACTTTTACGACTTCTTTTTGTATTGCCGGAGCCATGGCTCCGCCTGCCTGCGTCAAATACCGGAGTGATTCAAAATTTTGTTTTCTGATGCCTGACTTATTCAAAAGAATCATGAAAGTCGATGGAACCCCCGAAAATCCCGTAACCTGTGTTTTTTGCATTGTGCTGAGTATGACATTAGGAAAAGCAAAACGATTATCAATTACAACGGAACCGCCCGCATAAAAATGTGTATTGAGCAGCGATTTTCCATAAATATAATAAAACGGCAAAACCACCATAATTCTGTCCTGATGAGAAAGACGCAGATATTCTGTTATCGATACCGTATTGCTGACAACATTCAGATGCGACAGCATCACTCCCTTTGGTTTCCCGGTACTCCCTGAAGTATAAACGATTGAAGCAAGATCAATGTCAATTCCCCTAACGGACGGAGACCCATCATTTCCCTGATCGTATATATCAGTCAATCGAATCTGGCTGCAATGGCCAACATCATTATACTCACTCAAGTCATCCTGGTGTATAATAACAGTGCGTAGATACGGGGATTTTCTGATAGCCAGTACGAGATGACGGGAATACTTCGAGTTGGAAATAATCGCTTTTGCTCCGGAATCATTCAGAAGATAAATCAAGGTATTGGCATTCGTCTCCGTATTTAGAGCAACGGTCACACCCCCTGCTTTTAATATTCCGTAGTACCCAATGATGTAATCAAATGAATTTTCATAGAGAATAGCAACCCGGTCGCCTCTCCGAATACCGTTTTCCTTAAGATAATTACCAATTTTATTTGAATGGAGTTCAATATCCGCATACGAAAGCCACTGGTCCTTATACCATACGGCCTGTTTTTCAGGATATATTTGAGCTGAATTTTCAAGAAATTGATTTATCTGCATGATTATATATTGTCTGCTATCGGGTTATCTGTTTTACGATTTTCAATAAAATGGTGATGAAGCAGCTGCAACGAAGCGATCCCGACAAGAGCCATATCATCCCTTGCCGTCATTTGCTGGCCACTGCCAGACTTAACTTTAGCCAGCAACCGCCCGACATTTGTCGTATCAAAATATCCGAAATCTCTAACTTTGTCTTCTTTCAAAACAGAAGAAGCCAAACTACCATTTCCCGCGGCAAAGCATTGACTGATAGGCGCGCGATATGGTTGTTTGGCTCTATTAATTATCGATGGAGGAACCAGATTTTCAAATGTTTTTTTTAGTATAAACTTTTCGTTCAAAACTTTCAGTTTATACTGCGGAGGAATAGTATTCGCGAATTCGATGACCCTGTAGTCCAAAAACGGGAATCTCCCCTCCACTGAATTCCCCATCATCATCCTGTCGCCCTGAGACGACAACAAATAACCGGACATAAATAGATTCATTTCCAGATACTGAGCACGTGACAATGGATGCCATCTCTTCATCTCCGGATCTACATAACTGTTGAGTTCCTCATAAATCTGTTCGGCATTATTAAATCTCTCTTTTGAAGACTTATTGAAAAATTTCTTTATTTGTGAAGTATTATTCCATCTTATGAGATGTGAATAGAAAATATTATCTGTATCTGTCAAATTTTTCTTGAAAAATAATTGCCAGAAATTTTGCGCCTGACCGGAATCTTTTGTTATGTATGGATACAGTTTTGACAGAAGGAGAGGTCGCGTTTTCGAGTCCGGATATTTTGCCCAAAATCTCCTTATTTTATTTTCTTTAAATATATTATATCCGCCAAAAACTTCATCGGCGCCTTCTCCCGTAAGAACAACCTTGATATTGTTTTTACGGACAAGCCCCGAAAGCAGATACAACGGCGCGGGAGCGGTGCGTATCATCGGCTTTTCCGCAAACCAGACCACATCGGAAAACGCATTGCCGATCGTATTGTAATCAGCCTCGATGAATCGATGATCTGTCTTTAGAAAATCAACCATCTCTTTTTGAAAGGGACGTTCGTCGTAAGATGCGTCCGAAAATGCCACGGAGAAGGTTATCAGATCATTATTGTGGTATTTTTTGACTAAAGCCGCGATTATGGATGAATCTATTCCACCACTCAGATAAGCAGCAACAGGGACATCCGCTCTTAGGCGGATGGTGACGGCGTCATACAGTAATTCTTCTAATTTCCTGGTATAAAAACTTAACGGCCGGTCTTCATAATCATTCTCATCCGGGTAACGTAATTTCCAGTATGAGTGTATTTTAATCCCGGATGCGGATAGCTCCAGAAAATGACCCGGAGGCAGTTCATTAACCCCGTCAAATACGGTTCTGGGCGGGATATTTACCCAGAAAGTAAAAATCTGCTCCAGCCCAACGGGATCAATCTCAGGTGTTATGCGCGGATGTTGAAAAATGGCCTTCATTTCTGAACCGAAAACAAAAGAGCCATCCTTCGCCTGAGAATAGAACAGGGGACGTATTCCCACCCTGTCCCGCGCGAGTATCAGATGTTCATTTTTTTCATCCCAGAGCGCGATCGCAAATTGGCCGTTAAAATGATTTAAAAAATCGTTGCCATATTCTTCATAGGCATGAACGATGACCTCCGTATCACTCTGCGTGGAAAAACGGTGTCCCTTTTTTAGCAAAGACTCCCGGAGCTCAATATAATTAAATATTTCCCCGTTAAACACAACCCAGATCGTTTTATCTTCATTGGGAATCGGCTGTTTCCCACCGGAAAGATCGATAATGCTGAGACGTGTCTGCGCAAGACCGATACCGGGTCTGTGATAGAACCCGAAATCATCCGGCCCTCTGTGCCGCAAACTATGAGCCATCTTTTCCAGAATCGATTTTTCAACGATCCCCCGTTTTTTAAGATTTATGATCCCTGCGATACCGCACATAAGATTTCCGAATCCCTTCTATACTTACTTATATTTCACTAAAACTTTTACCCGGTTATGAACTCACGGATAAATATTACTTCATGATTAAAACATATTTTATTGCAGGATACAACCGGTCATCAATTTGATCGAATTTGTAAATCAATATTTATAATATGAGTATTGATAGGTCTCCTTTAAACTGGGCTCTTCAGAAAAATTGAACACCGTACCTTCAATTTTCTCAACTATCTGGTCATATTCTTTTAATTTCTCTCCGAGCTTACCGATATTTGTTCTCCCGGCTCTGACAACAAGGAGGACAGAATCCACCTGCTTGGAAAGGATAACTGCGTCAGCAGTAACATTAATTGGAGGAGTATCAATAATTATGATGCTGAATTTGTTTTTTAACAGATTCAGAAATTGTTCAAGTTTATATGTGCCCAGTAATTCTGAAGGATTTGGAATATTCATACCACTGCTGATTAAAAATAAATTGGGAATGTGGGTTGACTGAATAAATTTTTTCATATTTTCATGATTTATCTCAGCATTACTATATAGAAAATCAGAAAATCCTGGAGACTTACTGCACGCGAATGAATTATGGAGAACACCTCTTCGTAAATCAGCGTCAAACAGCAGTGTCGGTAATTTTTGCTGCGCGAAAGTAATGGCAAGATTTGAGGCGTTTAAAGATTTACCATCCGATGGATTGAGACTTGTAACAAGAATGGTGGACATGGGTTTCTTTTCTTTCAGAAACAGTAATTGAGTCCTTAATGATCTGTATGCCTCTCCGACCGGTGTAGGTGAATAATCCACCGTTATCAGCCGGGGCTCAATCCTGCTGTTTGTTTCCAGAGAAATTTCTTCCGGAATTTCTTTTCCGTCTCCGATGACAGGAATTGAAGCCAGAACTTTAAGATTAAGTCTTTCTTCTATCTCATTCGACACATGAACCGACTTATCAAAATAACCTCTCAACAATACAAAACCGAATCCTACGGCCATGCTCCCTACCAGACCCATCAAAATATATTTTATGTACATGATTCTTTGGCTGCTCAGTTCGGGTAGAATTGCATTGTCAAGGATAAACACATCTCCCACCTCTACTACATCAGCTAACTTAGCCTGATTATAACGCACCAGAACATCAGCATAAATTTCTTCGGCGACATTCCTTTTGCGTTGTAATTCTGCCAATTGAGCTTCTTTTCCGGGCAAACTTCTGATTTTGAAATTATTTTCCGAAAGATCACGATTCGTCTCACGAAGTCTCTGCTCCAGCGTACTGCGATGATGATTGGCGGTTTCAACCACTTTTATACCGAGTTGCTCTATTTTCTTTTCGTTTTCGAGCATCAGTGGGTGATTTTTTGAGTAGCTTTGTACAAGCCGGTTTCTCTCCGTAATAACTGTATTATACTCGTTTTGCAATGCCGAGACAGTCGATACAGATTCGCCGCCCAGAAATGCTATCATCTCTCCAAGGACAAGGCTTTTTTCATCAACTCCGGACAGATTATAACGGTTAACAATTCTGTCAATCTCACTTGATTTTTTGGAGAGATTAAGTTTCTGTGACTCTGATGTAGAAATATCTGTAACAATATTACTCATGTTAGGCGTAAGCCCGACCCAGGGATAACTTTGCCTGAAGGATTTTAATTCATCTTCGGCTTTTTCCAAATCATTTCTTGTGAAGGTGAGCTGTTCGTTCAAAATATCCAAAATCTGTCTGGTATAGATTTTTGTATAATTTAAATTTTGTACCCTGAACTCTTCAACAAGAGTGTTTAGTGTATTTGTAATCAAAAATGGATCTGTTCCGGTTAGATCTATCCTGAGAACAGTGCGCCCTCTATCAATGAAATCGGCATTGATATTTTTTTTGAGCCATTCCACACGGCTTATTTTTTTTGTCAGATAAAATTTCACATTATCCTGTTCTTCAAAAAACGCCGGTTTTAATTTTAACTGAAGAAATTTATAATTGAACCAGTAATCAGGGGTAAGCTTTGTCTGAAACAGCTTTTCATTCGAGATTTTCTCTTCCTCATTTGTATAGTAGAGCTGAAATACTTCACCCGATTTCCTTATCGTGTATTCACCTGTTTTATAACTATCATCAATTATAAGTGTATCCAGCAACTCTGACCGATAATTATCATTTAATACGAAAAACAGATCAAGTTTATCAACAACCTGTTCCAAAAAATTCCGGCTCAACAATAAACTAATTTTTGCATCATACCCGTAACGGTCACCGGTATCTTCCTTTATAGTTGCGACATTCTTGTTTTCCGAAAATCGCAAAACGGCCGAAACCGTGTACTTTGGATGAGGCGCAAGCTTGAAAACAAGAGGAACAATGATTATAAAGAGTCCAACTGATATTAAAAAAATCTTCCATTTCTCTCTGCTAAATAGTCCGAGATATTTTGCGGCGTTAAATGAATCATTACGATTCTTATGAAGACTACGATCTTTTACTGCTGCCATCGTAACATTTCCTTTTTTATCATCTGCTTGTTATCGTATCTCTCTGATAAGTGAGATATAAAAACATTATTGTTGTACCCAATGATACTATTGGTAAAATATTGTTGGTCAACTTATCCAGAAAACCAGCCTTTCCCGGAGTCGGAGTCCACAACTGGTCACCGGAGCGAAAACCGATTTTTTTCAGGGACACTCCATTCTGAAAATAGGGGACCAGATCATTCACAACATCATCGCGGCTTCTTTCCCAACGCATTTTTTTGATACCTTCCTCATCAAGAGTACCGCCCGCCATTCGAACCGCATCCCATATTGAATTACTATAATCTATGTAGTAAAGCCCCGGCCTGGCCACCCCACCAAGAATACTTAATCTCAGCATCGGCTTTACAAATACATTTGGAAAACGCATATATTGCTGAAAATTATTTTTGATGAACGCGGATAATTCCTGCTCCGTCATCTTATTAACCGCGACCCGTCCGAGTACGGGGAACTCGACAAATCCCGAATCATCAATCTGAAAAACCTGGTTTAAAAAAGAAGACGAATCAGGAAGAGTACTCACATACAGACCATCTCCGGGTTTGAACGGGAAAAGATCCTGCTGCGAGCTCTGCTCCTTTGGGTCAGGTTCGTTATTTAAATTTTCTGCATCCGTCCCGGCGTATACAGGAATTAAATCGGCAAATATAAGCCCAAAAACCAGCATGTATACCAGAGTTTTGGTAAATCTTCGCTCACAAAAATTTGAGATCATCATTCTGCCATCTTCCTTGTTTACTTAAGTTATTAGAATTAGCTAACAGGATCGATAATATCGATATCTTTTTAACTTTGTATTGAGATCAAGTTCTCTCAAAATATTCCAAAGCTTAAAGATTCCAATCTTCGTATAACCAAAATGCTCATGCCCAAGTATCTTTTTTATTTCCCAAATGGTCACCAGAGGATTTTGAGCCACTACTCTTCTAATTTTTTCGGGTAGAGGCAGCTCAGCCAGCTTTACATCCTTTTTAAGGGTGTGAGGAACGAATTCTTTATAAACTTTCTGACTTTCTCCTGACTCCTGACCATTTGTTGGAACAAATTTTATAACTTCCGCCGACTCATGTTTTTTCTTTTGTCGTTTTTTTGTTCCTTTTTCATCATCCCCAATAGATTCTTCTGTATCAATTTCTTCTATTGAATTTACGGTTTCCCCTGTTTTTTTATCTTCATTACCCGTCTCTGATTCGATTGCAAGATCCAATTGCTCCGTTTCTTTACTAAAGGATGCGGCAGCATCTTCTACGGTCGCGTAGTCTTCCAGAATATGATAAAATTCCAACATCTGAAAAACATCATAGATCTCAGGATTCATATAAGCCAACTTTATATCACCGCCATTCTCTCTGAATCGCTTGATCTCACCGACAAAAATACCCCAGCCGGCGCTGCTCATATAATACAAATCCTTAAAATCGACAATTACTTTAAAACAGCCGCTCTGGAGTATGTTCTCAAACATCTGCTGAAGTTGAAAACTATTTGACTGATCAACATATCCACCAAGCTCAATAATCATTATTTCACCGCTCTGGTCAGCAAATTTGGAATCAATTTTAATGTTTTCCATAGCTCTCTGTTCTCAATTTATTTATAGCTCCGCCCCGTCAATTACAGTACAAAAAAAATCATACTGCAACGGGGGCTGGTTTTACAAGTTCTTCGTTACTTAAGATTTGCCCGGTTAACATTTCCCGGGCAGACATTATTTCATTATTGTAAATTTATATCTAAGCCTCACAGGGAGAATATAAAGCAACCTGATCCGAGTACTCGGTAAAGCTTTTTTTTCAAACAAAGATAATCTTTTTAATGAACTTACAGTTTTGAACTACTAAAATTTTGAACATTTGAAGAACCTGCCCTAATTTAATCAATATCAGGCGTGAGAAATCCAGTCCAATACTGATTATTGTCCTTCCCCCAAGAGAACGACAAAAAAAGTCTTCCAAAGAATCTTCAAGTTCATTTTTAATGAATCCGCCTGCTCGATATATTCGATATCCCTGGCGACTTTATCCCTTACATCATCAATCGTCTCATCATATCCTACCGTAACCTGTGCCAGACCGGTAATTCCAGGCTTAACTTTCAGCCGGTTCATATACAACGGTATTTGTTTTTTCAGCGATTCCGCGAAAAATGGCCTTTCTGGACGGGGACCGATCAGGCTCATATCTCCTTTCAGGACATTTATTAATTGCGGAAGTTCATCTATTCTGGTCATGCGCATAAAATGACCTAATTTTGTAATTCTCGGATCATTTTTTTGAGCCCATACAGGACCGGATTGCCTTTCTGCATCCTGCACCATTGACCGGAACTTGTGCACAAGAAATATCTTGGCTTTCTTGCCGTATCGCTGCTGAGAGTAGAAAACAGGTCCTCGTGATTCCAGTTTAATTGTGATTGCAACGATAAAAAAAAGGGGAAACAATACTATCATCAAGGTCAGGGATACAAGTATGTCGACAATCCGCCGGAATCCAAAATCCTGAGGCCTGAGAACATCTTTTATTACATCCCGAACAACATGCGGATATGCTGCGTCATATGCATCCGCAACAATTCTGTATTCCACCCCGCATCGTGAACATTCTTTTATAATATCGGTGAGAAATGTTTTTTCGGCTGGGCTAAGCACTATCAGCAGCTCGTCAATCTCCTTGAGCTTGATGACATCCGCAATATCTGCCAGGCCACCAACAACCGGAATATTTTTATAGTGCCGTTTTCTTTCATCATCGAAACCAACAGGCCTGATGAAACCTTTAACATGATAACCCAAAGCAGGATAGTTGATAATTTTATCCGATAAACCGGCTGCCTCGGTGTTCCACCCGACAATCAGAGTATTTTTCAACTTCTTATGTTCTAATATCTCCAGACTGGCAAGCACTCCCCACCCCAATTTTTTCGCTCAGTATAAAAAATTCTCATTTAAATCATTCGTGAAGTAATGTAAATCAACGGAAAAAGTCTTATGTGATTAGTCTCACAGATGCAACTTTTGATTTACGCATTCAAACAATTTTAATGATCAATTTCATCCCTGAATTTTGATCCATCCTGGATTGGTCACATTCCATTTAGAACTGCAACCGATTGATTAACCACGATTAAAGTAAAATTCTCTTTGTTGGTATGATAACTATATATTAAAATATGAAGTGTGTTTTATGTCATAAAATTCCGAAATACTTGACATTTTACAATATTTTAAAAACTCATCTCTCGAGATTAGATTTGATTCAGTTTCGAAATTGTAATAACAGGAAAAAATGGAGAGGATCTATATGTTATAGCGTCGAGAATATAATTGCCGGATTTATTCAATAAGCAGGGATAAATATGATTTACCGGATATAGAATTCAAACTATTCCGATTCGCGAATATCATATTTAATTTATCAATTGAAATTTTTTACACAATTTTTATATCAAATTTTAATTCGGATTTTGAATATATTGAGGGGGTTGGGGTTCTAGTTTTTTAAAAACAAAAAGCCGGAAAAGTTATCTTTTCCGGCTCAGAAATTAAACATTTTTTAAGATTAGTCTTTTAAACTTCCATGACTTCTTTTTCTTTTTTAGCCATAATGTCGTCAATATCTTTTATGTGCGAATCAGTCAATTCCTGTATTTCATCCAGATAAATGCTCAATTCATCTTCGGAGATCTCATGACCTTTTTCAAGTTTTTTAAGGTGATCATTGGCGTCCCTGCGCACATTGCGTACGGAAACCCTTCCGTCTTCAGAAAATTTCTTTACAAGTTTTACAAGATCTTTTCTGCGCTCTTCACTTAATCTGGGAATTGGGATTCTTATAATTGTCCCGTCATTACTGGGATTAAAACCAAGATCCGCCTTCAGGATTTCTCTTTCGATCTCTCCAAGCATACTTTTTTCCCAGGGTTGAACAATAATCATCCGAGGCTCAGGAGCACTGACTGTCGCCGCCTGGGATAGCGGTACTTTCTGTCCGTAATATTCAACTTTAATTGAATCCAGCAAAGCCGGTGTTGCTCTACCGGTGCGTATCTTCGCAAGTTCATCCTGGAAGGTTTCCACCGCCCGAGCCATTCTGTGCTTTGCATCCTTTACTATTTCATTTGCATCCATAAATCACCCCTGCACTTTGGTCCCAATTGGTTCGCCAAGAATTATCCTTTTTAAGTTGTCGGGTTTATCAAAATTGAATACGATGATCGGCAGTTTATTGTCCATCGAAAGAGTAATTGCCGTCGTATCCATTACTTTTAAACCTTTATTTACAATATCAAGGTATCTCAGTTTTTCAAATTTGACCGCATCTTTAACTTTTTCAGGATCAGCATCATAGACACCATCCACACGGGTGCCTTTCAGAATCACATCTGCTTTTATTTCTACAGCACGAAGTACGGCTGCGGTATCAGTTGTAAAATATGGATTTCCTGTTCCGGCTCCAAATATCACAACCCGGCCCTTTTCCAGGTGGCGGATTGCCTTCCTGCGTATAAACGGTTCGGCGAATTCCTGCATATCCACAGCAGTCATAACCCGGGTAAAAATTCCTTTTCTTTCAAGCGCATCTTGTAACGCCAAAGCATTAATCACTGTCGCCAGCATTCCCATATGATCGGCAGTCACCCTGTCCATGGTCTTTGCGTTCTCGGAAATACCGCGGAATATATTCCCTCCGCCAATAACAATTCCGAGTTCGACTCCAAGTTCGTGAATCTTTTGAACTTCATTAGAAAAAATTTCCAGAATACCGGTGTCAATTCCTGATTTACGCTCACCGGCTAAAGATTCACCACTCAGTTTCAACAATATTCTTTTGTATCTTGGAACGAGTCCTGACAAAATTATTCTCCGATTCGGAATCGCGCAAACTGCTTTATAGTTACATTTTCACCAACTTTTGCGACAGTTTCAGCAATCAAATCCTGGATAGTTTTATTCGGATCTTTCACATAAGCCTGCTCTAAAAGACAAACTTCCGTATAGTACTTTTCAAGCTTTCCCTGTGCAATTTTCTCAATGATATTTTCAGGTTTTCCCTGATCCCTTGACTGATCTTTATAAATTTCCAGCTCTTTGTTTATAATCTCCTGGTCCAACTGTTCACGACGGACAACCAGAGGATTGGATGCCGCGACATGCATTGCCAGATTACGCGCAAAACTTTTAAAATCATCTGTATTGGCAACAAAATCAGTTTCGCAGTTTACTTCTAAAAGCACACCCAACTTACTTCCGGGGTGAATATATGATTCAACTATTCCTTCTTTGACTTCGCGGTCAGCTCTTTTGGCGGCTTTCGCGATACCCTTTTTTCGCAGATAATCCATTGCTTTTTCCATATCGCCGCCGGATTCCGTAAGCGCATTTTTACAATCCATCATTCCGGCGCCTGTTTTATCGCGCAGTTCCTTAACCAATGCTGCAGTTATTTCAGCCATTATACTACTCCTTACCGGCGTCTTTATCTTCGCCCGGTTCTCTATTGATATCTTTTTTTGTTTCTTTTCTTACTTTTGGCGCTCTTTTTTCAGGTCTGTCAGTCTTTTCAGTCTTTTCGGCTAATTCAACTTTTTCAGCCTTTACCGCTTCATTCAGAGCTTTTTCTTCATTCGATTTGTGCTTTGCTTCTGCTATGGCATCCGCGATTTTGCTGACAATCAGGCTTATACTTTTAGCAGCATCATCATTTGCGGGAATCGGATAATCAATAACAGTAGGATCAGAATTGGTGTCAACCATTGCGAATAAAGGAATATTCATTTTACGAGCTTCATTAACAGCAATGTGTTCTTTTTTCGTATCAACAATAAAAATAGCTCCCGGGAGACGCTTCATTTCTTCAATTCCACTGAGCACAGCGTATAATTTTTCTTTATCGCGATCAATATTCAGACGTTCCTTCTTCGAAATCTTTTCGTAGGTACCGTCTGTCCCCATTTTATCCAGATTCTTATAATGCTTAATTGATTTTTTTATTGTGGTGAAATTGGTGAGCATTCCGCCAAGCCAGCGATGAGTAACATAAAACTGGTTACAGCGATTCGCTTCCGCGACAATAATTTCTTTGGCCTGTAGTTTTGTTCCAACAAACAAAACATCATAACCGTCAGCCACTATTTTTTTTATGGCGTCGATAGCCTTGTCCAGGTTACTCTGCGTCTTCTTCAAATCGATGATATGAATCCCATTCTTTTGCATGAAAATATATTCTTTCATCTTGGGATCCCAGCGGCGGGTCAAATGGCCAAAATGTGCGCCAGAGGATAACAACTGCTCTAATGTTGCTGCAGGCATAACATTCTCCTTGGTTTGGGTTAATCCTCCACCGATCTCTTAATCCTCTTCAATCCATACTTTTTATGGACACCCGAAGGGAGAACAATCGATGTGTGTGATTAGTTTCAGTTTAATTTAAAGATGCACGGCTTTCTCGTGCTGCTGCTAATGCATAAAAAGCAGCCAAAATCCTGATTTGTTTCTGATTAACGTTTTGAGAACTGATAACGTTTACGGGCTTTCGCCAATCCGTATTTCCTTCTTTCCTTTTCTCTCGGATCACGCGTAAGAAAACCACCTCGCCTCAGCTCAGAACGATAGTCTTCACTGTAAACTAACAGAGCTCTTGCGATTCCAAGCCGGACCGCGCCAGCTTGTCCGCTTAATCCGCCACCGTTAACGTTTACATGAAAATCAAATTTATCGGTGTTTTCGGTGAGCTCGAGTGGTTGCATGATATCCATTTTCAGCGTTTCACGCTTAAAAAATTCAATCAGGTCTTTGCCGTTAACGACGATTTTTCCGTTACCCGGCGTCATTCTCACACGAGCAACAGCCTCTTTCCGCCGGCCTACTGCAGTGTAAACTTCCATCAATGACATCTCCTGCTATATTAATTCATTTTGAGTTCTGTGGGCTGCTGAGCTTTATGCGGATGCTCACCACCTGCATACACTTTCAGCTTTTTCAACATTTGTCTTCCAAGCGCGTTTTTCGGCAACATTCTTTTTACGGCATTTTCAAGTACACGTTCAGGATGATGCTGTAACATCAGCGCTACTGATGTGATTGTCTGCCCGCCTGGATATCCTGAATGACGAAAATAGGTTTTATTCAACATTTTTTTCCCGGTCAATTTTACCTTTTCCGCATTGACTACGACGATAAAATCACCGGTATCCTGATGAGGTGAATAAAACGGTTTATTTTTCCCACGTAAAATATGCGCAATCTGACTTGCCATTCGGCCAAGAACCTGATCTTCCGCATCAATAATATACCAACGCTTTGAATCTTCAACCTCATTCTCTCGCGCAATATATGTTTTCAAGACTAACCTCCTGATCTAAATCTAAAATTTTAAAAGACGAATTGCGAATATAACATGAAACTACTGAACAGTCAAGTATTTTGTATGGGTTTTCTTCTATTTAATAAAGAAATATTATTCGAATTACGCTGTCCTGCAAATACAAAAATATTCTATACCGAAAAATTAAAATATAAGCGCCATTTCAGTAAAAAATTAATTAAGAACAAAAAAAGGCGGCCCGGTAGGACCGCCTGTAGATTTAATTTCTTAAAGGTTTTCCTGTTTTTAACATATGCGCCATTCTATCCTGGCTGAGCTTGTCACCGCACAAACTGACAAATGCTTCCCGTTCCAGATCAAGAAGATATTGCTCACTCACCGGATTCACGGTCGACGCCTTGGATCCTCCTGTTAAAACATAGGATAATTTTTCACCAATCAGTTTATCGTGTTCGCTGATTACCCCTTGTTTTACAAAATTATTGAGTCCGTCCTTTAGAACAAGAAAACCGTCTTCTCCCGGAAGAATAAGGTCTTTTCTCTCTTCAGGTGCTTTGTACTCTTTTGCAAACTCCAAAATGGTCTGCTTTGCTTCATAAATCAGATGTTCCGGATTGATTACTATTTTATCGCTTTTCTTAAGATATCCGAAAGCAACCGCTTCTTTTGCTGAAGACGAAACTTTTGCAAACCCAATAGTTTCAAACGCTTTTTGTACCGGTGGAAATGGTCCGGATCTGCCTTTAGCCATCGAATCCATAAAGTTCAGCAAGATCCGTAGATTACCACCCGCGCCCGGAATGAGTCCGACACCAACTTCAACCGCTCCGCAGTATAACTCCGCGGAAGCTACAATTTGATCCGCGCAGGCTGCAATCTCAAAACCGCCGCCCAGGGTTATATTGAAGGGTACGCTTACGACGGGAAATTTTGCAAACTTCATTGCCTGTGTCAAATCCTGCAGTGTTTTACTGATCATATCCAGGGCTTTCCATTGTTTTGCCTTGCTCAGCTCCAGAATCATCTGCAGATTTGCCCCGGCCGAGAAATTCGGCCCCTGACTTCCAATCACCAATCCCTTAAACCCGTATTTTGGAACAGCATGCAAAGATTCGGCCATCATATCCATAATCGATCCGTCCACCGGATTCATGGCTGGCTGGAGCACGCTGTGAAAATCCAGATACCCTACGCCGTCACCGATATCATAAATGCTCGCGCACCAATTTTTATTCTTGCGCGAACCCTGTAGGGACGGCTTTACAAATCTTTTGGATACGGGAATTTCCTCATACGAATCCTTCGCAATTGAATAGAACCATTCCTTTTTTTCCTTCATTTCATAGAATGACTCATAGCCTTTTTTCAACATCTCCTTTATCCAGGCCGGTATTTTCTTTCCTTGTGATTCCATACGTTTAACGGATCTCTCAAGACCAATCGCGTCCCAACATTCAAACGGCCCAAGCTCCCAGCCAAATCCCCAGCGCAGAGCTCTGTCGATATTAACCACGTCATCTGCAATCTCAGGAATTCTGTTGGCTGAATAAATCAATGTGTTTGAAAGTAATTCCCAGAGAAACTCTCCTGCCTTATCATCACTGTAAGCCAGTTCTCTTATTCGTTCAGCCGTTGTCGTGTAGGATTTCGCGTTTTTATAGCTTGTAAACCTGACCGGTTTCTGTGGCCCGAACTCAAGCGAGTCTAAATTAAGAGAGAGGATATTTTTTCCTTCTTTTTTATAAAAACCGACGCCTGTTTTCTGCCCAAGCCAGCCATTCTCAATCATCTTCTGCAGATAATCCGGGATTTTAAAGAGTTCGCGCTGTTCGTCATCCGGGCATTTTTCATACGATGACACAGAGACGTGCGCCAGTGTATCCAGACCAACGACATCCGCGGTTCTGAATGTCGCGCTCTTTGGACGTCCAAGAATCGGCCCGGTAAGTTTATCCACTTCTTCAACAGAGAATCCCGTTTTTTTCGCCAGATCCATCGTAAGCATCATCCCGTAAACACCGATCCGGTTCGCGATAAAATTTGTGGTGTCTTTCGCGTAAACGATACCTTTACCAAGAGTGTTTTCACAAAAATCCACGATAGTATTTAATGTATCCGATCTGGTATCCGGACCCGGTATTATTTCAAGAAGACGCATGTATCTCGGGGGATTGAAAAAATGAGTCACTAAAAAATTTTGTTTGAATGCATCAGTCCGGCCCTCAAGCATATCCGATATCAACAATCCTGATGTATTCGAACTAATAATGGCGCCTTTTTTCAACACCGGCTCTATCCGTTTAAAGAGAGATTGTTTCCAGTCAAGACGTTCAGCGATCACTTCAATTACCCAATCGGCTTCCGCCATTAAGTCCAGATGATCATCATAATTACAGCATTTTATCAAACCGGCTGTCTTAGGATTGTAAAAAGGCGCCGGCTTTAGCTTCAATGCAGTTGCCAGTCCTTTTTCTGAAAGCTCCTGGTTCATGTCAAACAGTAAGGAAGGAATGCCGGCATTGGACAAATGCGCCGCTATCTGGCTGCCCATGACGCCCGCACCCAGTACAGCCACTTTTTTGATTTTATTTTCCATGTCTGCTCCCCCTACATTCGTTCGATGACGGTTGCAATTCCCTGTCCGGTTCCGATACACATTGTGGCCAGACCATATTTACCATTGTTCTGTTCCATCACATTTAACAGGGTAGTGAGAATGCGTGCTCCCGAACAACCCAGTGGGTGACCCAAAGCAATTGCTCCGCCATGAAGATTAATTTTCTCCATCGGCCATCCGGTTTTTTTGATTACATATAGAGACTGGGCGGCAAATGCTTCATTCAATTCAATAAAATCCATATCCTTGATTGACATGCCGGCTTTTTTCAGCGCTTTCTCACTGGCAGGAATAGGCCCTTTTCCCATCAATTCCCATTCAACTCCGGCCACTGCTCTGGAAATAATTCTTGCTCTTGGTTTTAGATTCAGTTTTTTGGCGAGAGTGTTGCTCATTACCAGAACCGCGGCAGCGCCCATGGTGATTGGGCTTGAAGTTGCCGCGGTAATCGATCCATCCTTTAAAAACACCGGTTTGAGTGATTTAATTTTTTCTATATTTGGCTCGCGGGGACCTTCATCCGTATCGATGGTCACACCATTGAATTCGACCGGTACGATCTCATTTTTAAATTTGCCTTCAACTATGGCTTTTAGTGCTTTTTTGTGCGATGCCACTGAAAACTCCTCCTGTTCTTCTCTTGGAATTTTCAATTCATTCGCTAAATTTTCAGCTGTTTCTCCCATCCCCATATAAAAATTCTTTTTTGCCAGTTCAGGATGGAAACTGGGATTATAACCGCCCATCGGCACTGAGAACATATCTTCGGTTCCGACAGCGAGACCGCATTCTATATCGCCGGCCAGAATAGCCTGATTTATCTGATGGACAGAATCCATTGATGATCCGCAAAAACGGTTCACAACCTTGGCGCTCGTTTCAATAGGTAACCCGGCAAGAATTGAGACTCCTCTGGCCATTAGCATTCCTTGAGAACCTTCCGGAAAAGCGCATCCCAAAACCACATCCTCAATTTTCTCAGGTGGAAGCCCAGGATTTCTCTTTAGCAATGCCTTTACAACCTGAGCGCTTAATTCATCCGCGCGCATACCGATCATTTTACCGTTTTTTGCGCCAATCGGACTGCGGACCGCATCCACAATCACTGCATATTTTTCTTCGGCCATTTTGATTCTCCTAATTTGTTAATTTTTAAATCAACACATTAATATCTACCAGGAATATTTCCCTTTTTCATACAGACTGTCAGCAAGATCACTCTTTAGTTGAAAAAGACGTGTACGCAGTTCAGCTCCCTTAGCCAGAATATCGAGATCAGCCAACGCCTTATCAAGTTCATCCCCATCAAGTATCGAGAGCATTGCTATCTTCGCATGACTGATGATCCTGTTTACTTTATCGGCGACGCTTATTTTCGCTATTCTTATTCTGTCCTGGTCAGAGCCTTTCTTCTCAATATAGTATGTCACCCTTGATAATACGCTGTCCATGACATAAATATCCGTAAACATATCCGCCAGCATTTCACCCAGTTGCTGTTCGTTTCTCAAACCCTGACCATATTTAATGATTGACTCATTAAATACATATAATGTGATTGCTTTTGCGTACTCCAGCGCTGTCTTCTCTGCCTTAAGAATGGTACTCTTAATATCGGGTTTCTTTCCGGCTAAGAGTGTTTTTAGTTCTTTGATTCGATCACGGAACGGTAATTCTTCCGTCAGGGCTTTTTTAAGAAAATGTCCGGCTATTATCTGTCGGTTTATTTCGTTTGTACCTTCAAAAATGCGATCTACACGGGTATCTCTGGCTACAGCCGCGAGCGGATATTCTTCGGTATATCCATATCCTCCAAATACCTGAATCCCGTCATCCGATGTCAGCCACAAGGCTTCGCTGCCATAAACTTTAACCATGGATGCCTCTGTGGCAAATGTTTCGATAGCGGAGACAATGTGTTTATAATACTCTTTGTCATCTGTGCTGATCTGGCTGATTGAATCATCGATATCGCCTACAGTCCTGTACAGGATACTGTCAAGATCATAGGTGCGTACAATCATGTTGGCAAATTTCGATTTAATCGCGCCAAAATTTGCGATCGGCTGTCCAAACTGATGACGCTCAAGAGCATATTTATTTGCTTCATTAATACAAGCCTTGCTTGCGCCAAGATCTGCAGCGCCCAATTTATATCTGCCGATATTCAGGATATTAAAGGCAATCTGATGTCCTTTGCCAATAATTCCAAGGACATTTTCAATCGGGACATGTACATCATTTAAAATGATGCTTGCGGTGCTTGATCCCTTATATCCCATTTTGACTTCTTCAGGACCGATCTCAACACCGGGTGTTGCAGTCTCAACCAGGAATGCTGTAAAATGCTCCCCATCCACTTTCGCGTAAACAATAATTAGTTTACACCATGCCGCATTACTGATAAATTGCTTTGTGCCATTTAAAATGTATTCTTTCCCGTCTTCAGTCAACACAGCGGTTGTCCTGGCGGCAAGGGCATCTGAGCCTGCTCCGGGTTCGGTCAAACCATACGCGCTAATCCACTCTCCGCTGCCCAGCTTGGGCAGATACTTCATTTTTTGCTCTTCACTGCCAAACAGAACTATTGGGAGGGTACCGATACCTGTGTGCGCCGAGAATGTGACTCCGAAAGATCCGCTCTGTCCCATTGTGACTTTTTCATTAATTATCGTGGACGTGACCTTACCCAGCCCAAGCCCGCCGTATGCTTCGGGTACATCGACTCCCAACAGACCAAGATCACCCAACTGTTTCATGATAGAACAAGTAAGTTCTCCGTTGAGCTTCTCGATTTCTTTCTTTTTCGGCAGAATCTGCTCTGTGGCAAATTCTTCTGTCAGCATAGCGATCTCATTCTGCTCTTCGGAAAATTTTTCCCGCGTGAAGATTTCTTCTTCTCCAACGGGTTTAATCAAATACATGCCGCCTGTTTTCATATATTTTTCCTCCTGGTGAGTGAATACTTTTTTATAATATAATAAGAAATGAATGAATATTCATTCATTTTTTATAAAAATTTTTTATTCCCCTTTTCGCATATAAAAATCTTCCTGTGTTAATTGGCTTAACCTGTTGTTTTATATAATTTTGATCAATCATCGCTATTTATAAATAAAATGTGGAAATCATTTTTTATCAACATAAATTATCCCGGCAACTTATTTGCAAAACATCATTACTGTTTCATTTAAAGCAGGAATCTGGCTATAATCATAATTTTATTTTGAAAATATCATATAATTATCACATATTTGCTATTCATGTGATTTGGAAAAAATGTAATATTATATAGTTAAAAATTAATCGATAATTAAAGTTCCGTTCATCCTATGAATTTATCATCATTCAGACCAGAGTATTTACCGTCATTGGAATTTTTTTGGAATGCGGCCCAGTGTGACATATTGTATTTTACAGATCATTTTCAATTTACAAAGAGAACCGCGTTGAGTATTTCTCCATGCTTAGCAGGCAAAGACGACCGCCTCCGTATTCCCGTAAAACATGATCATGGAACAAAATTAATTTGTGAAAAAAAAACGGATGATACAGTAAATTGGAAACAGAGACATTATAAAACCATCCGGCATACTT
>JBFXGD010000004.1:0-54187 GCA_050178385.1 Calditrichaceae bacterium | reverse complement strand
CGATTTTCTTCCGCTATCTTATTAAAATTACCCATCACGCCTTTTTTCAGACGGATATCTATTCTCTTGACTGGGTAAGCGGGCTTAGCTGGTGGCAAAAACTGGGCATTCCGGTTCTCGGCGGGCTTATTGTCGGTCCCATTGTTCATTTTATCGCCCGCGAGGTGAAAGGCAGCGGCATCCCGGAAGTAATGGAATCGGTTGCCATTCACGGCGGCAGCATTCGACCTCGGGTCGTGATAGCTAAAGCCCTTGCAGCCGCAATTACCATCGGTTCCGGTGGATCGGCAGGACGTGAAGGACCGATAGTTCATATTGGTTCAGCCATCGGTTCGGCTTTTGGACAGTTTCTTGCTGTTTCCGCCCGGCGTCTCCGCACTTTTGTGGCCTGCGGCGCGGCGGCCGGGATCGCCGCGACTTTTAACGCGCCTATCGCCGGAGCGCTGTTCGCCGTTGAAATTATTCTTGGTGACTTTGCGGTGCCGGCCTTCAGCCCGATCGTCATTTCATCCGTGGTCGCCACCGTTATTTCACGACATTATATAGGAGACTTTCCCGCATTCCGGGTTCCGTCCTACAACATCGTCAGTTCGTATGAATTTATACCCTATACCATACTTGGAATATTGGCGGGATTGATTGCTGTTTTGTTTATTCATTCGCTTTATAAAAGTCAGGATATTTTTGAAAAACTAAACATCCCCGGATATCTGAAACCCGCTGTCGGCGGTCTGATAGTTGGTGTCATTGCCCTTGGCTTTCCGCAGGTTTACGGTGTCGGATACGAATCGATAAATGACGCTCTCTGGGGCCGGGATGTACGCCTGCTGCTCGGAGGGTTGATATTTTTAAAGATTGCCGCCACATCGGCCACGCTCGGCTCCGGCGGTTCAGGCGGTATTTTCGCGCCGTCGCTCTTTATCGGAGCCATGCTGGGCAGTCTGATCGGAAAAGAAGTGCATCTTATGTATCCGGCAATCACAGCGGATGCGGGCGCTTATGCTCTTGTAGGAATGGGCGCCCTGGTGGCCGGTACAACCCACGCACCCATCACCGCCATCCTGATTATTTTTGAACTGACAAACGATTATCATATCATTCCCCCTCTAATGGTCTCATGTATTATCTCGGTTCTTATTGCCACCTATCTAAAACGAGAATCCATTTACACCATGAAACTGGCGCGGCGGGGAATTAATATCTTCGAAGGCCGGGATATCAACATCCTGCGCGGGTTAGCCGTCAGGGATGTTTTGAAGCAAGATATAGAAACGGTTCCTGCTAATGATTCATTCAACGAGCTGATCCGCTGTATGATGCGGAGCATGCACCAGGAATACTTTGTGATAAACAAAAAGGAAGAACTGGTAGGGACGATTTCCATCCTTGAATTAAAAGAGTTTTTAAAGGATGAATCATACCTCGCCGAACTGGTTATCGCTTCTGATATTGCCCATCCACCCCCGACATGCTTGTATCCTGATGATAATCTGGATTTAGTGATGCATTCGTTTGGCCGTTATAATGTGGATGAACTGCCCGTCATTGAGAGCAGGGAATCAAAAAAACTGATCGGGTCAGTCCAGCGAAAAGATATTATTGACGCCTACAATAGGGAAATATTCAAATGGGATCTGGCCGGAGGTATGCACAGCGTGGTGACTGCCGTGCAGGATGAACGCGAAGTGGAACTAACTGATGGATACCGGCTGGCGGAGGTGGAACCTCCATACAGCTTTATAGGACGCACCATTCGTGAAATCAATATCCGCTCCCATTACGGACTTGAGGTGATCCTTATCCGCAAACCAACCACATCGGGAGCCGGCATTCCCGGTCGTCCGGGCACCATACCGACTCCGGATTATGTGATTAAGCCCGGAGATCGTCTTCTGGTGCTCGGAGACGTCGATCAGATTAACCGGTTGCGCAGGGACTGATGATTTCATAATTAGATATCATTCCACAGAATTATTCTCCTGCCTTGTTTAAATCTTGTTACTTTTCTTGATCGGCGCTATTACATTTTGCATAGTAAATTCAACTGTCCGTTTTTACAGCGTTAGTCTCACAATTATTTTCCGCGTCTTCGGATTCCTGGAAAAATATAATTAGTCGGTATGAAAACAAGAAAATATTGGTTGTATAATACAGTTGATATATTTGATTCGATCAAATCAGTCTATTTCAGACCAATTTATAAGCCGCCATATTCGAGTGCGAAGTTCAAAAATTGTACATCGTTCTTTTCATCTAATTAATTCATTTAACCATTCATTCATGAGGGGGGAAAAATCATGAAGAAGCAAATCATGGTGATATTCGCATTAGTTGTATTTGGATTCAGCCTATCCGCATTTGCTCAGCCGAAAATGCCGGCTACCGGTAGTAATTTATACCTTGTTGTTGGATCGGATGGGCCTGGCTACACATCGCCGGAAGAAGGCATACAGGTTCTGGAAAAAGGTATCCTGCCCACGTTTAACGTTTTAATGAAACTTGAGGCCGAAAAGAAGATCATCTCCGGAGGCCTTGCGGTAGGAGACCGGGCATTCATGTTTATAGTGGAGGCTTCTTCCAACAGCGAAGTGGATAAGATCATACGAAGTATCCCCGCGTGGGGTGTGTTAAAATGGAAAGTTACGGCTCTGGAAAGCTTTGCGGGCAGGGCGGCTCAGGAACGTGAAAATCTCAGCATGCTCAAGAAGGCAATGATGAAATAATTTCATTTCATT
Source organism: Calditrichaceae bacterium (assembly GCA_050178385.1). GTDB lineage: Bacteria > Calditrichota > Calditrichia > Calditrichales > JBFXGD01 > JBFXGD01. The sequence goes on along the minus strand of JBFXGD010000004.1, from coordinate 51,452 downwards.
GACATGTCGGAACATATAGACCCGTCAATAAATCCCATTAACCTGACGCGGGAGCATTGACCGGACCGTTTTCTTAAACAAATACCTGTTTTTGTTCGGTCAACTCCCCGCGCGGGTTATGATTTTCTCTTTTTCCCTACCCGTACAACTTTTTTAAATAATCATTTTCTACCGCAAAATATTTTTATATCTTCAATGTCACTGAATATTTTTGATACACAGATATAAAATCAGAAATTGATATAGAGCACATACAAGGGCTGAACAAAGCCATTATCTTACATTGGTTATTTGCTTTTTGATGATTAAGTTGATTTTCGGACCAAATATGTATATTTTTTCACATGGCTGGATTCACTGTAATTATAGGGAATTGGTTTTGATAAAACGGAATTTTTGGATCGTATCACTTACCATTCTGATTTTATTACCGGTGCTGAACATGGCGGCCGAGAATCAGTCCGTTACATCTGACTCCGATTACCGCACCGTTAAATGGACGGGACAGTTTTCATCATCCGAAGATTTGAAGGCTAAACCCGGTTTCGCCAAATTAATGTTCAATTTTATTTTTGGAAATGATTTCCGCCCGTTAATAAGACCGGTTTCTGTTTTCACGGAGAATCCTGATTCCATCTGGGTGCTGGATCAGGGGTCAAAGACGCTGATATTTATTGATCAAAATTCAGGTCAGATCAAAAATTACTATCAGAATAATCAATCCGGTTTTCCGTCACTTATCTGCATGTGCAGGTTTAATTCATATTCACTGCTTCTTACCGATTCAAAAATCAATCAAATTTACATACAAAATATTACATCGGGAAAATCAGGATTATTAAATCCATCATTAAAAATTGACAGGCCGACGGGAATCGGTTTTTCCGATTTAACTAATGAAATCTGGGTGGCGGAAACCGGGAAGCACCGAATTCAGGTATTGGACAAAGAGGGCAATTTGCTGAGGACCATCGGACACCGGGGCACCGGAGCCGGTGAATTCAATTTTCCCACTTTTCTCACGATCGATGATATTGGTAATGTGTATATCGTTGACTCAATGAATTTCAGGATTCAGGTTTTTAATAAAACCGGTGAGCTCGTTAATATTTTTGGCGAAGCAGGAGACGCCAGCGGGTATTTTTCATCCCCGAAAGGTATCGCTACTGACTCGCGCGGACATATTTATGTGGTTGACGGGCTATTTCATACAGTCCAGATTTTCGATAAAGAAGGAAATTTTCTCTCCTATTTCGGGAAACAGGGCCGGGGGCATGGTGAATTCTGGCTTCCCTCCGGAATTTTTATTGATCACCATGACCGCATCTATGTAGCAGACAGCTATAACGCGAGAATACAGATGTTTGAACTGACAAACAAGGATGACGATGAAAAATAAGTTACTGATTACTTTTACCTTTCTGTTGATGATTCCCTGTTTCACGTTATCACAATCAATTGTGAATTCGGTTCATAATTTATCCGCCACCGGGCCAGGAACGGTTAAAGCCAGCAGTGAATCTGAAATCTGTGTTTTTTGTCATACTCCGCATAAAAGCAGCCCACGGCAACCCTTATGGAATCGTGAAGATCCCGGATTAACCTATACAATTTACGGCAGTTCCACCGCTCAGGCGTCACCCGGTCAGCCGGACGGCGCTTCCCTGTTGTGTCTTTCCTGTCATGACGGAACCATCGCTCTTGGTAATGTTTTAAGTAGGCCGGCTCCCATTGAATTCACCGGCGGAATTACCATGATGCCATCGGGAAATAAAAATTTATCCACTGATTTATCGGATGATCACCCGGTATCATTTTTGTATAATTCCGCTTTATCCGCCGCGGACGGTGAACTAAGCGATCCCGCCGTTCTTACCGGACCGGTTAAACTGGCAAACGAGCGCGTTCAGTGCACTTCCTGCCATGACCCGCATATTGATTTATACGGACAATTTCTGGTTGCTACTAATCAAAATTCTGATCTTTGTCTCTATTGTCATCAGAAAACTGACTGGACCAATTCATCACACAAAAATTCGATCGCGACGTGGAACGGTTCCGGCAACGATCCATGGTTTCATACACCCTACACGAATGTGGCGGAAAACGGCTGTGAAAACTGTCATAATCCACACAACTCAGAGAGTCATGACCGTCTGTTGAATTCACTCACTGAAGAGAACAACTGTCTCGACTGTCATAACGGGAATGTCGCCGCTAAAAACATTCAGACAATTGTTGCCACCAAACCATATATTCATGATGTTTATAACTATGCCGGCGTTCACGATCCGGGAGAAAATATTCCTGTTCAAAACAGGCATGTGGAGTGCGAAGACTGTCACAACCCCCATGCCAGCAGAAGCGCTGCTGCCAGCGCGCCAAACGCCAACGGATTCATTGCCGGCACAAGCGGATTAAACACAAACGGAACAGCGGTCGATCCGGTACAATATCAATACGAACTTTGCTATAAATGCCATGCCGACAGTCCTGATAAACCCGGCAGCCCGACCATCAGATTGATTGAACAATCTAATGTACGTCTCGAGTATGATCCGGGGAATCCCTCTTATCACCCGATCGAAGCGGCCGGAAAAAATCCAAACGTTAATTCAATGATATCACCCTATACCGCCTCCAGCATCATTTACTGTACAAATTGCCATGCCAGTGACGGCACGGATGCTCCGGCAGGACCTCACGGATCCATATATCCACAGATATTGAAATTTCAGTATGTCACAGCGGATTATACAACGGAATCCTATGACAACTACAGGTTATGTTATGAATGCCATGACCGTAACACAATTATAAACAGCTCAGGAAGTTTCGCAAGAAAAGTCCACTGGAGACATATTGTTGCAGAAGATACCCCCTGCAATGTCTGCCATGATCCTCACGGTATCAGTAGTTTACAGGGGAACACGACCAACAATACACATCTTATTAATTTTGATATATCCGTTGTTTTTCCCTCCGGTACGCGGTTGGAATTTATTGATCAGGGGACTACCAGAGGCACGTGTTACCTTGTATGTCATGGTGAAGATCATAACCCAAAAACTTATTAGCAGGAATTTTTTTCATATTGTAAAAACAAACAATTGAAAGGAACAGTCATGAAACGATTATCAATTTTTAACCTGGCCGTGATTTTATTCTTTATGATCGGCGGTAGCGCGTTCGCTCAGTCCATTGTTGGGTCTGCACACGATTTTTCATCCGCCGCCTGGAATACAAGTGACCAGATCTGCATCGTCTGCCACACCACTCACAATGCCGATGTATCTGTCAGTGACGCCCCGCTATGGAATCATGAGATGACCTCCGCCACATTCACTCCATACAGCAGCGCGTCCATGAACGCCACTGTGGGTCAGCCGGATGCCTCATCAAAACTTTGTATGAGCTGTCACGACGGTACAATAGCCGTTGACAATTACGGCGGGCAGACAGGTGGAAGCCATTTTATCACAGGAAACAGCCTTGTAGGTACCGATCTTAGTGATGATCATCCGGTTTCATTCACATACGACGCCGCGCTGGCAAATTCAGACGGTGGATTGTATGATCCTTCCACCGCGAATTCAGGCATGGGCGGAACCATCAGCAACGATCTGTTAATCGGCGGCAAAGTGCAGTGCGCTTCCTGTCATGATGTTCATAACAGCCAGGGTTTCAGCAAACTTCTCGTAATCTCTAATTCATCGAGCGCCCTGTGCCTGACTTGTCATAATAAATAAATCAAGGATGATAACATTCGCCGCGGCGGAGCTAAACGGTTAATCCAGACGGATTGTGAATTCAATATACTGAATATGAGTGTAATTCGATGAAGAAATTATTTCAGTTAAGTGTAGTGTCTTTTCTTATGGTAATGATGACTATTTCATGCAGCAGGTCATTCAATAAGCCTGTCAATGATGATAATGTCGTCATCTACCCCGCACCTCCGGCAACGACGAGAATTCAGTTTTTAACCCGTATCAGCAGCTCAAGCGACATCACCGGGCGGCGATCCGCGTTTGCCCGGTATGTGCTGGGTGAAGATGAAAGCCGGTCAATCGTCAAACCCTACGGACTGGCTATATATCGCGGCAGAATTTATGTCTGTGACACGATGCTTGGCGGTCTCGAAATCATCGATCTGAACACCCGTTCATTTGATTATCTGAAACCGGCCGGAAAGGGTCAGCTCAAGAAACCGATCAACTGTTTTGTGGATGTTGACGGACTGGTTTATGTGGCTGATTCGGAAAGAGGCGATATCGTCATTTTTGATGAAAACGGCAAATTTGTTAACAGTTTCGGCAGTAGTGACATCGAGAGGCCAACTGATGTTTTTGTAACCGATGAGCTAATTTGGATCAGCGATATAAAAAGCCATAAGATTCTGGCGTTTTCAAAAGAAGACCACAAACTGATACGGTCGATCCCTGCCGATGATGAAAATACCGGAGAGAGCAACCTCTACTCCCCGACAAATCTTTTTGTAAAAAACAATCAGGTTTATGTGAGTGATTTCGGTGATTTCCGGATAAAGGTATTTTCAACTGAAGGTGAATTTCTGCGTTCGATAGGCAGCTACGGAAAAAACGCGGGGCAATTTGTACGTCCAAAAGGAATATCGGTGGATAAACAATCCAATTTATTCGTAGTTGACGCCGGTTTTGAAAATGTCCAGCTTTTTAATGAAGAAGATCAATTACTGATGTTTTTCGGTGGCAGTTACAAAGGCCCCGGTGATATGTGGCTGCCCGCCAAAGTAGTAATAGATTATGATAATCTTGAGTATTTTCGAAAATATGTTCATCCCGGATTTGAATTACAATATCTGATTTTTGTGACCAATCAGTACGGGCCGGATAAGATCAACGTTTACGGATTTGTTGACGTGAAGGAATAACATTTAACGGCTTATAACCGAGAACAATGTATTGTCTGAATAATTGTTCCTAAACCAAATTTCAGGGAACAGCCTTGCGAACTCATATTACTTTCATCTTTCTGCTGGCGGCCATCGCGCTTTTGGTTGCTTGTCATCCTGAAAGCCGTCATAAAGTACTCTCGACATTTTTTGACGGAGTGCCGGATCCTGAAGCGAAACAATCGGTGACCATGGATACGGTCTCGGTAACCGTCAATGATTCAGGTATTCCTGTTTCTCCAAAATCCGATCGCCCGAAAATGACAATCCACCCGGTTTATGCCGAAAAATCATGTGATGCCTGCCATGTTCCCGAAAAAGGAAACGCCCTGATCGATGAACAGCCGGGACTTTGCTATCAGTGCCATGAAGACTTCAGCGGGAATTACGAGGCGCTACATGGACCGGTGGGCGCCGGATTTTGTACGGAATGTCATAATCCGCATTTGTCAAAAAATGAGCATCTTCTGGTTCGGACCGGACAAGAGTTATGTCTTTTCTGCCATCAGAGCGAGGATGTTTTCAAAAATGAAGCGCATCAGGATCTGGGCGACACAAATTGCCTGGATTGCCATAATCCGCACGGCGGAGAAGATGCCTATTTATTCAGGTAATTTTACGGATTAGTTTTATCATTTTTAAGGTAAAAAATGATGTCACGGAAAATAATTGGTTTAGTGCCGGTTCTTATTTTGATGATGCTGTCTCCTTCTACGGGACAGGACGGTGATCTTTATTCGATCGGGGAATGGCATCTGCAATCTGTAAACGGTTCTGTTGTTATGGAAAGTGAGTTCCGTTCGCAGGAAACGGTTTATCCTTCCGGATTATCAGACAGACCCGAATCCACAATTTTTTCCGGAGAGATACTGTTAAGATCAAAAAGCTATGTCTGGCACCCCAATTTTGTGGTGATAAACGCCGATATGGATTTCAATCCCGGGATCCGGCGGGATCAGTTTTTGGTTGTTCCGAACCGCACGGAAACCAAAACAGGTGAAAAAATAAATATCCATACATCATTTTTTAATAAACGCCCCTTTACATTTAACCTATTTACAAATTTCAGCCACAGCTATGTGAACCGCGAATACCTTACCAATGTTGAGAACTACAGAACAGATATAGGCGGAGGTGCCTCGTACCGCAATGACATAGTCCCGGTTAGCATTAATTATTCTCATGAGAACTGGGAACAGAAGGAATTACAGACCGGGCGTGATTTTGTGAATACCAGGGATAATTTCAGAACCGAATTCAGTAAATCATTCAGCCGTTACGACGACCACCGCTTAACCTATTCGTATGAAGATTATTCACGTGAATACGCTCAAAACTCATCCGTACACAATAAAATATCAAGCGTCAATCTGCGGGATAATTTATTCCTGGATGAAGACCGGAATTATAATCTCAATTCGCTGATATGGTATTATAATCAGACCGGAAGCGAAGACTTTGACCGGCTGACAGCCAGTGAGAATGTCAGACTTGTTTTACCGTATAATCTGGATTTTTCAGGCGATTACCGGTTTGCTTCATTTGACCAGAAAGCTTTCAGCTCCGACCAGCATAATATCTCCGGAAGAATTGAACACCAGTTGTACCAAAGTCTCAGAAGCTTTGCTCATTATGAGTATATCGATCTTAATCAGAGCGGATTCAATCAGTTTACCAATACCGGCACCATCGGGTTCAATTATTTAAAAAAAATACCGACCGGCAATCTTTCCATCGACTACGAGCTCAGAAATCGCAATGAAAATCGCAACAGCATGCCAAGCGCGTCGAGAATCATCAATGAAGCGATTACGCTTTTTGACGGACAGACGATATTGCTGGAGAATCCTTATGCAGATCCGGCGAGTATAGTAGTCACAGATGAAACCGGATTGGTCCCTTATCAGGAAAATCTCGATTATATCATAATCATACGCGGAGATTTTCTGGAAATTCAGCGCCTGCCGGGTGGTCAGATAGCAGATGGAACAAAAGTTCTGGTGGATTACACAGTGACACTTCAGACATCATATCAATACGATATATTCAGTAATGCATTCGGTGTAAGAATAACCGTTTTTAACCAGATTGCCGAATTCTATTTTCGTTCATACGAACAGGATATACATAATTCTGAGGGCTCGGATTCCGCGGTACTCAAAACGGTTTCTGAGAGAGTCTTCGGCACGCGATTGTCCAAAGGTCCGGTTTCCGGCGGAGTTGAGCTTGACGACTACAACAGCAACATCGTTCCGTATCATTCAGTGCGGTATTATATCTCCTTTAACAGATATTTGTTTAACAGGCTGAATGTTTCTCTCTCAGGAAATATCCGGAATTATTCATTAACGGAAAATGAAGAAGATCAGAAATTCAGGGATCTCACCGGCCGGTTCTTATACCGTCTTTCCCGTATCTCAAAAATCAGTTTGGAAACAAGCTACCGTTTTCAGGATGGAAGAGGCATTGATCTCAATCTTGCCACTCTCCGGAGTGAATTTACGACACGCTTCAGGCAAATGTATCTGACCGTGGGGCTGGAAACCTACAGGCGTGATTTTTCAGGGGAAGAGATAACATATAACGCCGGATTTTTGCGCGTTGAAAGAAAATTCTAAGGATGAACTCATGACAGTTCGGATCATATTTTATACCACAGTTATACTATTCTTTCATCAATCTCTTCTTTTTGCTCAGGAGGCGGAAGAGGAGCCATCCTGCACCTCGTCAGGCTGTCACGGGTCCTATCTGGTTCGATCACATATTCATCCACCCATCGAAGATGACTGCGCTTCCTGTCACGAATCAAACGGGTTTATTCATCCCGGTTCGGAGGGCGAAGAATTTTCACTTTTAAACGAGATGCCGTACCTATGTTATGATTGTCATGACTCAAAACATGAAAAAGATGATGTTCATGCGCCGGTTGTCGCGGGTGAATGTACCGCCTGTCATGATGTTCACAGTTCTAATAACCCCGCGCTGTTGATTGCCGCAGACCAGGGTGAGATTTGCGGTAAATGCCATGATCTGTATAATAATCCGAAGGCGGTAAATCATCCCCCTGCGGAAAACAATCAGTGCACAGATTGCCACAATCCGCATCAATCCGATTTCGCGGCGTTTCTGAGAAAGGAATCACCGCAGCTTTGCTTCGATTGCCATGATGATCAGAAAGATGAGCTGACACTGAGTAATGTACACCCTGCTTACGAAGGTGAATGTTCTGATTGTCATCATACTCACACATCCCAATACGCGTCGCTGCTGAAAACACCGGTTCCCGGACAGTGCTATGAATGCCACGAAGACCAATCTGAAAATATTTCAATCCATAAAGCAATTGCTGATGAGCGATCCTGTCTCAGTTGTCATAAAGCTCATGCATCCGATGTGGATGGATTGTTGAATCAGCAGAGGGAGGAGCTTTGTCTTACATGTCACGACACTTCTCTACCGGTTGAGTATTCGAGATCTGGAAAAATCAAGAATCGTTTGCAAGAAAAAGAATATATCCATCCCCCGGCTATGGATGGAGGATGTGATGCCTGCCATCTTCCCCATTCATCCGAATTTACCTCCCTGCTGAACGCTAACTTCCCAAACAGCGCTTATACTTCAGGAGATTCGGAATCCTTCGCGGTCTGTTTCAATTGTCATGAGACCTCGCTTATTGAAGACACGGGAAGTGAAGCGTCCGGTTTCAGCGATGAAAAACAAAATCTCCATTATCTGCACGTCAATCGGGATAAGGGACGGAACTGTATGCTTTGTCACGATATGCATGGCTCCGATCAGGAACATATCATCGCCGGAAAGGTATCCTTTGGCAAATGGACAATGCCTGTACGACTTGTTGAAACCGAAGATGGAAAAACATGCTTTTCGGGCTGTCATGAGATGAAGCGGTACGGAGGGAAGTAGGAAATTAAGAAAAAAGACAAAAGATAAAAGATAAAAGAGTAAGAACAGTAAATTAGTGCCTTAGCCTTAAGTAAGAAGTAGGAAGTAAGAATTGTAGACGGGAAAAATGTCATTTCATATCCCCGATTTCTTCCGGATGCGTGTTTCACAATCTGTCATATCTCATTTACATAATAATAATCGAAATAAATATTAGCGCATCGTTCGTTAATAAGTCAGTCATTCAAACTTATTTTGGGGGGATCATGAAAATTTTAAAACTAACGCTCTATGTGCTGGCGGGAATAATCGCTTTGTTTTTGGTTGTGGCTCTTTTTCTGCCTTCCGATTACCGGGTTGAACGGACCATTTCAATTGAAAAACCTGTAAGCACTGTTTACAATCAGGTTATTGATCTTAGAAACTGGGAAAATTGGAATCCCTGGACAGCGATGGATCCTGATGCCAATTCCGTTATTTCAGGACCCGGAAAAGGGGTAGGCTCTAAATGGGCATGGGAAGGAAAAGTTCTTGGCACCGGATATCTGAACATTCTGGAAGCGGAAGAAAACAAATCCATTAAATCTGATTTAATCTTTCTTGAGCCTCAGGCGATGAAATCATTTGATGTATGGGAATTTAGACCATCGGGGAACGGTACCCAGGTCGTCTGGGCCAATGTCGGTGAACTGGATTATCCCGTCGGACGTTATTTCGGGCTTTTTCTGGATCAAATGATGGGGCCTGATTTTGAAAAGGGACTGAAAAATCTGAAACAAACCTGTGAGTCCATGGTTCCGGATACCATGAGCGCCGAGACCATGTAAAAAGGCATTGCACTAGCCGGCGATTGCAAAAACAAATATTTAAGAACGTGAGAAAGATCTCTGATTATCATTCAAATCAACGATATGACCGAGTTAGAAAAAATATCAGACTCGGTATCAAATTCTTCATTCAAATGATTTTAACGCGGGTTTTGCCAACCGCCGGCAGGAATCCGCTTAATCTTTGACGCAGCGTGCATGAAAGTCCATTTCCTGCTAAAGGCTTACATTACACCATGTCAGTAGAAATCAATTAATTTAATTAACAAGCTGAACTAAATTCCGTTAACATTTGTTTTTTTGTGAAGTTTTTATTTTTCATGCCGATATTTTCCTGCAAGGATATATTTATTGACGATTCTAAGAAATCAAACTTTACTTTTGATCTATACACTACCTCCCGATTATGTTTTAAGGAAAGATGCTCATGACAAGGACGTTATTGGTTGTTATATTATTTTCAGCGTATCTTCAGGCTCAAAATCTCTCTCAACTTCAAATTGTTGGCAAAGCGGAAAAGTCTTCAGATGAAATGACAGGCGTAAAAGACGAAAACGGCCGGTTTTGCGCCGCTATCTGTATTATATCCGACATGGATGGATTCAGTTATGACGCGTATAATGGTGTAGTCAAAGTGGATGATCAACCCGGACGCGACATCATTTATTTGTCTCCCGATGAACGTGTGCTGGAAGTATTCCATAATGGCTTTCAACCCAAGCAAATTATATTATCGGAAGAGGGCATTCAGCTCGCCCCCCGCGCTGTATTCGTGATAAAAATTTCCGCTGATTCAAAGTATAATTCTCGAAAAGGTCATCTACTTTTAACGACCAATCCCGCAGGTGCCAACATTCAGATCGACGGAATTCCCGGTTTCAACAGAATTAGCCCATATCGTTTTGAAAATCTGAGCGCTCAGACATGGAAATTTATTATCACCAAAGCAGGATATGTCACCCATGAAATGTTCATCAAAGTTCAGGATGGTAAAACTGTCAGCCAGGAACTAACGCTTACCCCGACGTTTGGCTATATCACCATTTCTCTTTCTCATGATGATGCGCTTTTATTTATCAATGATAAAGAAATCACGTTTAGTCCTGATTTGCCGGTCGCGGTCCCCGAGGGGAGGATTCTTCTGCGTCTGGAAAAACCATACTATCATCCTTTTACTTATGCCATGGAAATAGTACCGAATGATGATCCGGTAAAATCCATACCGATTCAGGCCAATCTTATTCGTAAAGAGGGCAACTTAATTATTGACAGCAAAGTCCCTGAAACGGAGATTTATCTGGATAACAATTACATCGGCTCGACCCCTATTTCGCGGACAGTCCCGGCCGGACAGTACAAACTTGAAGCCCGCAAGCGTCGCCATCGTTCCGATTCGCTCCATATTGACGTAACCGGGGATCGTGACCTGAATCTGCGTGTAGCGCCTTCACCTAATGGTCTCTTCACAGTTAAAGGAACCTCGGGAGCCAGTATTTTTATCAATGACCGGTACAGGGGATCTATTCCTATGTATGAAATGGAACTTGATCCCGGTAAATATTCAATCCGCATAGAAAAGGACGGTTATGATACAAAAAACAAATCCTTTTCTATTGATTCACGAGGAAAGGAACGCGAGTATGAACTTGTCAAAACAAGAAATCGCTTCTTCCGTCTAACCGCATTTGGTAATGGTCGGATTTCCGACATTTCCAACGGGTTACTTATCTCTTTTGGCGGATATTACTGGCAATTGCCCCCTGAGATGCTGAACGAAATCACACAATCAAATGAAATATCTGATCCGCTTGATGACTACGGCTACATCGGGGATATTTCCATTTATCTGAATCCCCTTACGATCGGAGGCAGCTTTAGATTTAAAACCACAGATTTGAACACATCTTCGGTTGAAAAAGACAGTTTGGCCACCTATAGCTGGACCGGCTATCTTGGATTTACTCCATTTGTCTTGTGGGAAACGCTCTATCCATCAGCCGGTGCTTTTATCGGAGAAAACTATTTTTATAATGAGATAGATGGTGACCAGGTGGATAAAGTTAAACAAACAACCTACGGGTACTACGCGGATCTCAGAATTCAGTTAGACTATCATTTTTTTCTGAAGGCTGTGTATCAACAATACCGTGATGATCATAATATAAATGAAAGCGCGAATATTCAATTTGGAATATTGTTTGGCGGGGGTCCTTCTAAAAAAGCAACTGATAAAAAGTAATCGATGACAGACAGCCAATCTGATGAGAGAATAAATGCATGCCTAATTTCTATTTACATTTAGGGTTTGTAAGAATATTTACCTTAGGTCAAAAGGCAATAGAATCAATATTGATTCATATTTCACAATCGATTATATTTCAATGGTATATTCTCTTGCACACCGTATCAAAGTCTATGGATAGTCAAATTGATAAAGTTTAAATTCATAATGATTTATTCAGAAATTTTCACTAATTAGCAGATACCGGTTCTTTCTTTTAAGGTTAATGCGTTCAAACATGGAGTCAGAGCGTGCGTATCATTTTCATCAGTACATTTTTGTTGTCAGTATTACTTTTTGCCCAGCAGATTGACAAAAAATCCATTATGCAGAGTGGAAATTATTATTACGGTTCCGGCACTGCCCGTGACGCCCGGGAATCTCGTGATCGCGCTTTGGAAGAGCTGACCGAGCAAATCGCCGTTCGGGTAGCAAAATCATTTGAAAGCAAAATCATGGAGAGCGCCGCCGGACTCGATGAGTCTGTGAAATCTATTATACGCACTCACAGCGCCGCGACACTCCAAAACGTCAACACCGTAAAGAAAGCCCTGCCTAACGGAGAAATCGAAACGTTTTGTTATCTGGACAAGAAAGAAGTTTTCCAAATTTTTGATGAACGTAAAAAACTGATTGCAGATATAGCGCGTAAAGCTGAATTAAATGAATTAAATCATAATACAGCGTTCGCGCTAAAACTGAATTATTATGCTCTTTTACTTGTCCAGTCATTACCGGATGAAAGCGTTATATATCAGGATATCAATTATACAACAGAATTACCCGCGCGTATTAACAGGATTATTCTTAATTTAAAATTTAATTTTGCCGGTGATAAAAAAATCTCTGACATGGAGCGTGAAATCACACTCCGTATCACTTCGAACGAAGTGGACGTATCCCTTATTGATTTCACCTTTTGGGATGGGACAGGTCAGGTTGCTGTGGAAGGAAGAGACGGAATCGCGACCTTCCGCCTGCTTGGAGCCAGCACCAATTTTGAATCCTTAAAACTATTCATCAAATATGCTTATTATGAATCACGTAACGAATATAATGTGGTCGGTGAACTATGGAATGTTGTAAATCTGCCGACATTTAATGCCGCAAAGACCGTCAATCTAAAAAAGAATGGCAATTCCGGACAAATTCAGACTTCCCGCGCATCAAAAAAATGGAATATGAATCTTACGCTTGAAAAAGAAATTCCTGTCTCCAAGACTATTTTAAAGTCCGCTTCTGAATTTTTAGATCTGCTTTCAATGAAAGATAAAACAATAATAAGTGAAAAATATGCTGACGACCCATTTCTGAAGAACAAAATTATCAACTACCTTAAATACAATTCGGCGGAACCAGCTTCTCAAAATATCGACGGCGGAATTTTCAAAACATCTTCCGGTTATGAATTACGCAGAATCCGTATGCTTCATCGTTATCCGTCCATTAAAAAGCAATCCACCGAATATTTAGTTCTTGATTTTTCAGACGCGGGCAATTTAACCGATTTTAATCTTAGTATTTCCGAAAATCTCTACCGGCATTTCTCGGAGCAGGCCGAATACGGCAACGATTGGGCAAACAGACAGGATATTATTAAATTTGTGGAAAAGTATCGTACGGCTTATCAGACCCGTGAGATAGAAACTGTGGATTTAATGTTTGCCGATGAAGCGCTTATCCTCGTAGGACGTAAAATAGCCTCAGTGAAGTTGCCTGATAATATGGTTAATTATCAAAAATTTTCAAATCAGCCTGATTTTGAATATTTACGACTGACAAAAAAGAATTATCTTGAAAGACAGGAACAAATTTTTAATCTTCAAAAGGATATATTTATTAACTTTGGATCATTTGACATTATAAAAAAGAACAGTACCGAGGGGGTTTATGGCGTGGAAATGCGCCAAAGCTATTCATCCACCACTTACTCCGATGAAGGATACCTGTTTCTATTGATAGATTTCACCGAAAAGGACCCTCTTATTTATGTGAGGGCCTGGCAGCCCAACGAGTGGGATGAAGACTCTTTGATCAAAACAGCAAATTTTAAAATATATAAATAGAAACTATTTTTGCCTTAGTCCGTTCTTATAAAATTATTTTCATTGGATTTGTTTAGATATTTTTGTAGAGTAAAAGCATGAAACTTCATACAGATCAGGAAAATATTTACTAATTATAACTATAAGGTGGTCACTATGTTAAAGACAGGAAGTTTTTTCTCTAGAATGCTGATTATCGGTATGTTGGTTTTATTTTCATCGGTACTTATTCAATGCCAGAGTTCACGAAAAGTCACACGTGTGTCCGCGGATCAAACTTCGGATCTGAGCGGACGATGGAATGATACCGATTCCCGTCTTACAGCGGAAGCTATGATACGTGATGTTCTTTCAAAACCGTGGTTACTCGAATATGTGGATTTGAATGATGAAAAACCCGTGGTCATCGTAGGAACCATTCGTAATAAAAGCAGTGAACATATTCCGGTGGATTTATTCATAAAAGATATTGAAAAAGAATTAATCAATTCCGGCCAGATCAATTTTGTCGCTTCCGAAAAAGAACGTGAAGAAATTCGGAAGGAACGGCTCGACCAGCAAAGTTTTTCATCTCTTGAAACAGCAAAACAGCTGGCCAATGAGACAGGCGCCGATTATATGCTTCAGGGCAGCATTAATACCATTGTGGATTCTTACGAAGGACAGAAAGCCGTTTATTATCAGGTTAACCTTGAGTTGATTCACCTCGAGAAGAATCTGAAAGTATGGATCGGCGATAAGAAGATCAAAAAAATGATCGAACAAAACCGCTATAAGTGGTAATTAACAGCAGACAGCGTTAACGCGCGTGAATTTGTTTATTGTATGACGGAATCCGGTAAAGTTGCGATAGATTAGGAATGGTGTACATGATCAGCAGGAAGTGGTTTCAGTATATTATTACATTTTTGTTAATTGTTGGTTGCGCGAGTACCATGACTCAGTTGGAACATTATGAACCGATCATGATGGATATGCATACCGGCAATTTTGATAACGCTGTCAGGAAAATCGAAAACGCCAAAAAATCCGGTAAATATGCAAAAAAGGATCGTGTACTTTATTATCTTGATAAGGGAGCGGTACTGTACTTTAACGGCGAGTATGAAAAAAGTAACGACGCCTTTGAAAAAGCTGAACTTGCCATGGAGGAACTCTTTACAAAAAGCATTTCAAAAGCCGCAGGATCTCTTCTTCTGAATGATAATATATTGGACTATTCAGGCGAAGTTTACGAAAATATTTATGTCAATATCTTTAAATCACTGAATTACCTGCATTTGGGTAAATTTGACGATGCTTATGTTGAGACTCAGCGCGTTAATGATAAATTGCGCGCGCTCACCGATAAATATGACAAGCTTGTCAACAATATGAATAAGTCCGGAAAATCAAAAATCGATATCCAGACAAGTAAAAATACGTTTTATGATGACGTCCTAACTCACTATCTCAGCTTTCTGATATTCAACGCTGAAGGTGAATATGACAACAGCCGCATTTCACTGCAAAAATTAAAAAACGCTTGGGATGAAAATATTTATATTTACGACTATAATCTCCCGGACGCCGTCCGGAACAAATTTTATCTTGAAACATCCGGCATTGAATTACGTGTTCCTACGAATGACAGAGCTACCCTGAATATTATCGCGTTCGCGGGACTCGCGCCAAGGAAAGAACCGGTTGGAGGATTGATTACCACATACGATGACGCCATTGGAGTAAGTGAACTGGATGTACCGGTTCCCCTTCCGAATATCGCTTTTCCGGGGATGAAACCGGGATTCCATTTTAAATTTTCTTTACCAGTACTAAAACCCGCAGGGTCCACTATCACTCGTATTGAGATCATGGCGGACGGAGTATATTTAGGTGAACTGGACCTGCTGGAAGATATGGGCAAAATTGCCATTCATACCTTCGAGCAAAAAAAGGATATTATTTATTTTAAAACCATTCTAAGGACCGTTACAAAAGGTCTGGCTGCCGCTAAGGCAAAAGAAAAAATCAAAAAGGAAACGGGTTCCAACGGATTTTTCACTACTTTGCTCAATGCCGCGGTGGACGTGGGAGTGGATGCCACGGAAAACGCGGATTTGCGTTGTTGGAGAACAATGCCAAATCAATGCTATATAGGCGAATTTGAAATCGATCCCGGAATTTATAATATCACCATTAATTTTTTAAACAGCTATGGATCAGTCATTCAATCAAAATCCATAGAACAATACACGGTCGTTCATAATGGCTTTAACCTGATTGACGCGGTTTCATTAAACTAAAGGGCAAGAAGATGCTTAGTTTCAAACGCTCATGGATACTGACAACACTTCTCGGTTTCTTAATTTTATCTTCCTGCGCGGCTCCGAAAGTGGGTAAAAATTTATCAACGGATGGCAAAGTTCCCGGCTGGATTGATCATCCTTATGATTCATATCCTGCTTCCAGATATATAGTTGGTGTCGGGAGCGGTGACACGCGGGCGAATGCTGAAAACAATGCCATAGGAAGTATTTCCAAGGTTTTTCAATCAAAAGTTTCGGTTGACGAAACCGTGCTTCAAAATTACTATGAGAACAAACAGGGGGTCACGGCAAATTCGGAGATCATCAACAAAACAAATATCAAAAGCGGCCAGGCTTTGAAGAACATTACAATAGATAAATCCTATTATTCATCATCCGAAGGTCTTTATTACGTTCTGGCCTACCTGAACCGGCTGGATACGGAGGATATATATCAGCAGGAAATAGAAGAGAATTATAAACTGGTAAGTGACTACTATTACGAATATAAGACAAGTGAAAATAAACTTGTTAAGTTTGCGTATCTGATGAGAGCATCGGATCTCATGGATGTTAATGAGCTATTATTATCACAGTTCAAGATCATCTCCGTTACAGGTGAAACCATCGAGGCTCCCGTTCCTGTGAGTCAAATAATGAATGAAAAAGTAAAACTATTGTCAATGATAACCGTCCGGTTAAATCCGGATGGCGGGCAAAGCGAAAATGCTGCCGCTTATCTTAAGCAAGTTATCGGAAAGATAGGCTTTAAAATTGTTGAAGATCAACGCGCTGATTTTGATATTAATTACCGTTTCACTTTCGCTCCGGCCAGCCTGGGAAGAAATGATGTGAGCGGAAACAACTGGCAACTGGCGTTGGATATTAAGGACAATATTAATCAGTTCACACTAAAAACATTCACTTTCGCTAATCGTACCATGGGTATTTCCGAAGATCAGGCCTACGAAAAAATGATGACTGCCCTGAAAAAAGAACTTGATCAGAGTTTTTATAAGCAATTTATCGAATATATCCGTTCAATCTAAAAATTATTGATGAACAAATGCAGTTAAGATGAAAGCAATAAATATAAAGAGTTTAGATTTTAGTAATCCCAATATTGTTCAAACAAACACAGGAGAAGTATCATGAGGAAATTAATTTTTGTTCTTCTTAGTCTTTTGACGCTTGGATTTTTAGCTTCATGCGGCGGCGGGAAAAAAATGGCGGCTGTATCTGAAGGATATGAAGTCCTTGAAGATCCGTTTCAGGATTTAAGAACTCTGTCTAATGACATTATTCAGGCGGGCGGAGTGGCTGCACTGGCTCAGGGAATATCCGAACGGCGAGATTTAGCAGAAAAGAAAGCCGTAACAGAAGCAAAAGCACAGCTTGCTTCTATTTTTGAAGAGCAGGTACAGCAGCTAAATAAGAAATTTCAGGAAGAAATCGGCAGCAACGACGACACTGAAATTAATGAAGCATTTACTTCTGTAATCAAAACAAGATCGAGCCAGGTGTTAAGAGGAGCCGTTACCAAAAAAGTAAAGTATCTGAAGAAAAAGGATTCAGAAGTCATCACATGCGCGGCAGTGGTTGCCATCGAGCCTAATAATGTGAATCTTTCTATCCTCGACGAATTAAAGAAAAATGATAATAAACTTTATGAGAGATTTCGCGCTTCGCAGGCATACGAAGAATTAAAAAATGAAATGGACGAATACGAGAATCAGCAAAATCAGTAGCACTTCACTCATAGCGGAATAGTCAATCGCTATTCCGCTATCTTCTTTTTAGGATAAAGTACTCCGATGACAGTATTTCTTAATTTGTTGACGCGTTCAGTTATTGTTTTTTTGATTGTGATATCCATGAACACCGCAATGGCGGCAAATTCTTATCGGGAGTGGTTTCTTTACCCGCAAAAGTATTCAAATATTATTACAGGGTACAGCTACCGGGGACTATCGGCAAAAGAAGACGCGGCCGCAGTTTACAATATTTATAGAGAATGTATTGTCAAAGGAACGTACGAAGTTTTCGATTCTTCGTCAGAGAAAGAGCTACTTCAAAATAGTGATTATTTCTATTATTTTTCACCGGATTCATCAGACAAAACTATGTCGCGATTAATCGAAGCCGACCATTTTGATATTAATCTGATTTCCGGTGACTATATTACCGCATTTGGGATTGACTCATCTGCTATATTCGCGAATATTTCATTTCCGGTTATTGATGCCAATGGCATAACAAAACCGGATTGGGAAAAATATACATTTTTTGAAGATGACCTGTACTATTACGGCGTCGGTAAATTTACCACCACAGGAAATGAAAATGACGGATGGAAAACCGCTGAAGAGCAGGCTGTATTCAACATCCTGACAAATGTCGCGGTTGAAGTGCACAACGTTAACTACTATAGCCCAGGTTCCGATACCTCCGGTCATTTAGACGAAATCGAAGGAATTACCATATTGAAATTGATGTTTCGCGTCCGGAATATATCCATCGTCCAACGATATCCCGATTTTAACAATCAATTGTTTTTTGTTTTGGCAAGAATTTTTAAAACCGACATATATAGTCCAATGTTAAATAGAACTCATTCGCAGTAACTTTTATGAAAGAATATGATACATGAAAAAATTTCTCTACCTGATCCTATTGTTCGCGCTACCTCTGTCCGCCTATGACTTCAAAATTACTGTCCGTTGGGATGAAATGGCTGATATGGGTGAAGCCGATGGAATTTTACAATACTACCACTCGGGAAAAGTCGAAGCCATCAGGGGGAATTTACAAAAACCGTCAAGTGATGGAAATATTCTTGTTAACAGGACTTTTAACGGTGATTCTCAGGAATTTATCATTAACGATTCCAAAGATTGTATCCTTAATATTTGGATCGCCAATCCTCTGATTGACGAAGATCTTTCAACAGATGAAGATTTATTGATGCTCAGCCGCTCAGATGCGTCAGTTTGGGTTGAAGACAATGTCAATCATCAGACATACGAGATAAAGGTTCCTGAAAATCAACCCGGTTTGGTTTTTCACGGCGGAGCCATTATTGACGGCCAATTCGTTCAGATTACCGAAATGTATGACACGCAACGTTTATATAAAGTATCGATGGTTCACGCGGTCACGGGTAAAGTCCTTCCCGGAGTAAACGTCTTTGTAAAAAACAGAAGTACCCACGAAACCGTCTGCGCCGGAAAAACAGATGAAAACGGTGTATATTCGCATAAATTGGATTACGGGCAGTATGAAGCAACTCTTACAAAAGATGGCTTTATTTCTTCCCGGCACGATTTTGAGATGGATCTCACTGAACTACCTGTAAGTATGAATTTCGCGCTCACCCCGAAAATCGATAAAATTCGTATCGTGTTGACCTGGGGCTCTCATCCTCGTGATTTAGACGCCCATCTATCCGGGCCCTCCGGAGCGAATGAGCAATTTCATATCTGGTGGCGCAACAGAACGCTCATCGAGGGCAGGGATTTTCTAGATATTGATGATCAGCATTCCTATGGACCGGAAACAATCACCATTTATAAACCAATGCATGGAACTTACAGGTATGTTGTTCATAATTTTAGCGGCCGGCACCACAAAAACAGCTTCGACTTATCTTACAGCCATGCCCATGTTGATGTTTATGCGGATGGCGCGCTGAAAGCCGGGTTTGACATACCGCATCAAAGTCGGGGAAATGTGTGGAATGTTTTTGAAATTGATGAGTTTCAAAGAATAATTCCTGTAAATCAGCTCTATGATGAGCGTGAAAGTTCCGATGTTATTCAATAGTGAGAGACTTAATAGCCAATGGAGTAACTGAAATGCGTACATATAAGTACCTGTTTTTTAACCTCATATTAACCCTGCTTTTCACCTTGACCAATCTTTATGCTCAGGATGACTTCCGGGAATGGTTAAAAAATGATCAAAAACAGTATAACCAATACCTTGATGAGACTGACCGCGCTTTTTTGAATTTTCTTGAACAGGACTGGAAGCGATTTGACGCTAAGAAAGGAATGAAGGCTGCTGAACGGCCAAAACCGGTCACGATTCCCATTGCAGAAGAAAAAGACAAACCCACTGAGCCGGAATCTGATCTGACGGAAATAATAAAAATAATCGATGATCCCAAACCAATTCCGGAACCGGTTAAGAATCCTGATATCATTTCTCCTGAACATGACCTTGCTAAACCGGCAGTTGAATTTGATTTTTTTGGATCATCATACAGGGTTGAATGTTCCGTTAATTCCACCTGGGAATTCATTTCCCCCGTTTCTAATAAATCAATCAGTAAGGCATGGGAAAAGATGGCTGTCGATCACAAATCAGGCCTGATAAGTCAATTGGAGAAACTGCGAACCGAAATTTCCCTTAACGATTGGGGTTATGTTTTACTGATACACCGCTTCGCCGGAAGCGTCTATCAGGGAAACACAAACAAACAAATTCTTTATGAATGGTTTTTGCTTAACAAGTCGGGTATGTCCGCGCGCGTCGCTTACCAGAATAACAATGTTTTGTTATTGCTGCCTGTAAAAAACCAGATGTTTGAAGTTCAGTTTACGATGATTGATGAGATCAGACACTATTTCATCGACTGGAATCAGGTTTTGGATTTGAATCAGCAGATCTTTACATATACCGGTGTATATAAAGACGCTGAAAACCTCGTGAATCTGGCAGTTACTCAAGTTCCGAAATTTAACAGTTCCCCGGAAACCAGATCTCTAAATTTTAATTACGATCACGAAGACATCTCCCTGGATGTGGAATTTGCAGATGATGTGGTCCTGTTTTTTAAAGAGTATCCTCAAACTGAATTGACGGTCTATCTATCGGCAGGAACTTCGGATAATTTTAACCGATCCGTTACCAATTCATTAAGACCGTATTTGGAAGGCAAAACCGAACTTCAGGCGGTTAATTTCTTGTTGAGATTTGTACAGACTGCTTTTGATTATAAAACGGATGACCAGCAATTTGGCCGCGAAAAATATTTAGTGCCCGAAGAAACTATTTTCTACCCATCATCTGATTGCGAAGACAGATCCATTTTATTTTCGTATCTGGTACACCATCTGTTAAACTTAGACGTCATTTTATTGAATTATCCCGGACATATCAGCACTGCTGTCCATTTTGAAGGCAACGTTTCAGGCGATAAACTGGAATACGACAATAAAACCTACGTGATTTGTGATCCGACATATATAAATGCTGACGCGGGAATGACGATGCCTGACTTCAAACTCATGACACCATCCGTTATCCGCTATACTTTCTAAATCAACCGGTCAGATATAAACCAATATAAATTCAATTGTCATTTTTTTCTTGACAGTTGAATTTATTCTTTCTATACTGGTATGACCACTTACCAGTATAGAAAGAATGATTATGAAGACCGATCAGCCGCTCAGACCCGCATCTTTTGCGGAACACAAACTTATGACTGCTATTTTGGATGGGACGTATCCGCCCGGATCGGCTCTTCCTGCCGAAAGAGCATTAGCGAAAGAAATCGGCATAACCCGTCCCACTCTGCGTGAAACGATGAAAAGATTATCCGGTGAAGGCTGGATCACTATTCAGCAAGGCAAACCAACACTGGTTAATGATTATTGGGAAAAGGGAGGGCTGTCGCTTCTCGGCACTCTTGCCAAATACGGTGAAGATCTGCCTGAAGAACTCATTATTCACCTTCTGGATGTCAGAGCTAATCTGATGCCGGCTGTCGCCGCGAGAGCCGCGTTATATGCTCCCGACGCGCTCTTAGAGTATCTTAACTCATTTGACCGCAGTATAGAAAACCCTGAAACTTTCGCCGAATTTGACTGGGGCCTTCAGGTACTCATGACAAAGCATTCAAAAAATCCTGTCAACATGCTTATTTTAAATGATTTCTCATATATATTTAAGGTCCTGGCGGTAAAATATTTCAATCATCCGGAAACCAGACAGGCTTCACTAACATATTACTCTCTCCTTACTAATGCTATTTCAAGCGGCGATGCACGAATTGAGCCGCTGGTACGTGAGGCGATGGAGATGAGTCTTGAACTATGGGAATCACTTTATCCCGAAAACGGAGGTGAATGATGCAGCGTTGGAACGGCTGGGGTGACCCCTCAATTACTATGGAAATCTCAAAAAAAGCGCGGGAAATGCTAACAGAATTGATCGGTGCTTCCATGCCTGTGCCGGATGTACCGATGGAGCATCTTCTGGATAAAGTTCCTGAATCGCGGCTTCCAAAACATCCGCTGATTTCAGTTGATACCGCGGACCGACTGCTGCATGCTCACGGACAAAGCCTGCCTGACTGGATTTCTCTGCGCGGCGGTACTTTACATCTCTTCCCTGATGGCGTGGCGCATCCTTCATCATTAGAAGAACTTGAAAAAATTATCGACTTCGCTTCAGATAACGGAATTGTCATCATTCCCTATGGAGGCGGAACCAGTGTTGTAGGACATTTGCAGATACCTCAGGAAAACCGTCCTGTTTTGAGTATCTCCATGAAGCGCCTGAACCGGTTGATCTCCATTGATAAGCAGAGTCATCTCGCGGTGTTTGAAGCGGGTGTAACCGGTCCCGACATCGAAGCCCAATTAAGGGCGCAGGGTTTTACGCTCGGACACTATCCGCAGTCATTTGAGTACTCTTCACTTGGAGGCTGGATCGCGACACGTTCCAGCGGGCAGCAATCGCGCCATTTTGGCCGCATCGAACAACTGTTCGCCGGCGGCGAAATCATTACCCCTAAAGGGAAACTGTATCTCCCGCCTTTCCCCGCTTCCGCGGCCGGACCGGATCTCAGGGAAATGATTATGGGCTCTGAAGGCAGGCTCGGCGTCATCAGTAAAGCCATTTTACGGATCTCGCCGATACCGGAAAATGACATCGTTTACGGGGTGTTTTTTTCCTCTTGGGATCAGGCGACTGAGGCCGCGCGCAATATCTCCAACTCCAAAATCCCCTATTCCATGCTTCGTTTAAGCACGGCTGCCGAAACAATGACAAGCCTTGCGCTCATCTCCGGTCATGAGACAGAGATATCTTTACTGAAGAAATATCTAAGAATTCGCGGATTAAAAATTGATAAAGCATGCATGTGTCTCATTGGCTTTACCGGAACGGACCGGATTGTAAAATCCGCAAAAAAAGAGGCATTTGGAATTATTCGAAGCCACGGAGGAATATCTGTGGGCCGTTCCATGGGTAATTCATGGAAAAAAAACCGCTTCAGAACTCCATATCTTAGGAATACGCTCTGGGATGAGGGTTATGCGGTCGATACTCTCGAAACAGCTGTGACATGGGATAAGGTAAATCCGGCCATGGAATCCATCGAATTCGCTATCAAATCCGCACTGCTACCGATGGATGAAAAAATCCACGTTTTTAGCCATTTGTCGCATGTTTATCCCACAGGAACGAGCATTTACACTCAGTTTGTTTTCAGAATCACTGATTCCCCCCGGGAGAATCTTAATCGCTGGAAAGCAATAAAAGAAGCGGCCAGCAATGCCATTATTGAAGCCGGTGGAACCATCAGTCATCAACATGGCGTCGGCAAGGATCATGCCCCATACATCAAAGCGGAAAAAGGGGTGTTAGGGCTGGGAATGATTAAGCATATTTTCGAAGAAATCGATCCGGAAAACAGGATGAGTCCCGGAAATATTATCAATAAGGCTGGAGACAAATGAAATTAAATGATCTTCCCGAAAATTGGGATCTGATTGTTATCGGCGGGGGCATCACCGGAGCCGGAATATTCAGGGAAGCGGTACGGATGGGTCTCCGTGTTCTGCTTTTTGAACAGCAAGATTTCGCCTGGGGAACATCCAGCAGATCGTCAAAACTGATTCACGGAGGTCTGCGGTATCTTAAGCAGGGACGTTTTCTACTCACCCGGACATCTGTCAGAGAACGTCAGCGTCTTCTTCATGAAGCGCCGGGGCTTGTTGAGTCACTTCCCTTTTTGCTCCCGGTTTATAATGATCATCCGGCGGATAAAATTATGCTTGAAACCGGACTTTCCATCTATGATATTCTGGCAAAGGAGAAACAACATGAGTACTTCGGCCGGGCTGAATTTTCGCTGATAGCGCCTCATGTCAGTAAAAAAGGACTGAAAGGGGGATTCCGTTTTCTTGACGCGCAGGTGGATGACGCGCGGCTGGTACTCCGGCTAATCAACGAAGGTATGGAATCAGGCGGGGTCGCGAGAAACTACAGCAAGGTTTCCAAAATTCTTAAAAACAAAAGAAATGAAGTAACCGGAGTCGCTGTTAAAGACAGTGAAACAGATGAAATTCGAAATTTCTCATCACACCTGGTTATTAACGCGACCGGAAGCTGGGCTGAAACTTTTCATCCCTCACCGGTAAAAGGGCTTCATTTGCGACCGCTGCGCGGAAGCCATCTCATATTTCCGGCATGGGCGCTTCCGCTCCCTCAGGCCATCAGCTTTTTCCATCCTGCCGATAAGAGACCTTTGTTTGTAATCCCGTGGGAAGGCGCCGTTTTTATCGGCACAACGGATGTTGATTTTAAGGAACCCTTGTCATTTGAGCCGGTGATCACCACGGAAGAGGTAGAATATCTGATGGAAGGCCTGACGTATCTGTTCCCTGCTCTTGATGTTTCGTTGAAAGATTGTCTCTCATCATACGCCGGTGTTCGCCCGGTTCTGAGCGAAGGGAATTTACCGCCATCTAAAGAGACCCGTGAACATGTGGTGTGGGTAAATAAAGGACTTATTACGGTAACCGGAGGCAAACTCACGACTTTCCACCGGCTTGCCTGGGACGCGTTGAAAGCAGCACTTCCATATCTACCGCAAGGAACCGCACCTGTTAAAAACGAACCTGTATTTCAACCGGCCCCGGTTAAAAAAGATATTGTCGGCAATCTGGACGCAAACATCATCCGCCGGCTTTATGGAAGATACGGATTGAAGGCTGAGGCGCTCATCGAAAATTCAGACAAAAGAGATCTTAAAGTCATCCCCGGCACCAATACGATATGGGCAGAACTGCCCTATGCGGCGAGATATGAACACATTCGGCACCTTACAGATCTTCTGCTGCGTCGGACACGAATCGGCCTGCTATTGCCGGAGGGTGGTAAAGCATATCTCAGTCAGATTCAGAAAATCTGTCAACCTGTATTGTCTTGGGACGGCAGCAGATGGGAAGACGAAAAAAATCATTATCTTGAGCATTGGAATTTAAAACACAAAGTTCCGGTAAAATAGAATCGCAACCGCTTGATTCAGCTCAAGCATCCGCGTAATTTACAGATAGCCGATATAGTATTCAGAGTTGCAATCAGACCATACTCCACAAATGAGCGGAAAAATTATGCCTACAAAAGACCTTTTGCTTTCCATCGATAACGGCACACAGAGCCTCAAAGCCATGATTTTCGATTTAAAAGGTGATTTGCTCGCCATCAATCAGGTTCCATTCAAACCATATTTTTCAGCCAACCCGGGCTGGGCGGAGCAGGATCCTGAAGTCTTTTGGAAAACTCTGTGTCAAGCTTGCCAGGGTCTCTGGGAAACAAATCACGCCTATAAAGAACGGCTCGCGGGCGTGGCGCTTACCACTCAGCGGGGAACGGTTATCAATCTTGATAAAACCGGAAAACCGCTGCGGCCGGCGATTCTTTGGCTTGATCAGAGAAAAGCATACGGACAGCCTCCGCTCGGAGGATGGTGGGGCGCTTTGTTTAAGCTGCTCCGGCTCAGTGGAACAATTTCATATTTTCAGGAAGAAGCTGAGGCAAACTGGATTCGACTGGAGCAGCCTGATATCTGGAAACAAACAGATAAATACCTGCTGTTGTCCGGCTACCTTACCCACCGGTTGATCGGTAAATTTGTGGACTCCATAGGCTGCCAGGTCGGTTACATCCCATTCGATTATAAAAATTTGCGCTGGGCTTCGAGCTGGGACTGGAAATGGAAAGGAATTCCAGTTGAGCGGAATCAGCTACCCGATCTTATTGAGCCCGGTAAAATACTGGGGGAAATTACGACTGAGGCATCAACGGAAACAGGTATTCCGGCCGGTCTGCCCCTTATTGCCGCGGCGGCTGATAAGGCTTGTGAAGTCATCGGTTCCGGTAGCCTGGAACCATCCATCGGCTGTCTGAGTTACGGAACAACTGCTACTATTAATGTTACCCATAAAAAATATATTGAGGCTATTCCTCTTCTTCCTCCCTACCCTTCCGCGGTCAGAGATTTTCATTCCATTGAAGTTCAAATTTACAGAGGCTTTTGGATGGTCAGCTGGTTTAAGGAAGAATTTGGTTATCCTGAAAAACAGGAAGCGGAGATACGGGGAATCGAAGCCGAAGCGCTGTTTGACAAACTCATCGACGACATTCCGGCCGGCTCCATGGGCTTGATCCTTCAACCTTACTGGACGCCTGGCATTAAACTTCCCGGACCCGAAGCAAAGGGTGCTGTCATTGGATTTGGCGACATTCATACCCGCGCTCATTTATTCAAAGCTATCCTGGAAGGATTAGCCTACGCGCTGCGTGAAGGAAAAGAAAGAATCGAAAATCGTACGCATATCCCCATCGAATCGCTGCGTGTTTCGGGAGGAGGGTCACAAAGCAGAAACGCGATGCAGGTCACCGCTGATATTTTCGGACTTCCTACAGCACGACCCCATTTGTATGAGACATCCGGTCTGGGAGCGGCCATAGAAGTCGCTGTTGGTCTGGGTCTGCATAATAATTTTGATGACGCGGTTAAGGCAATGACACGAGTTGGCGATGTCTTTGAGCCAAATCTGAAAACACATAAGCTTTACGATGACCTTTATAAGGATGTTTATAAAAAAATGTACGGTAACCTTAAGCCTTTGTATGAACGCATTCGTGAGATTACCGGATATCCCAAATAATTTTTTAATTTTTTTTTATTCGAAGAGGCAAAACGGGGTAATCGGGAAAGGTTCAGCAATTACAATTACTTACCTACAAAAAAATGAATATAATTTCTTAAAAAATATACATTGTTGAATAAATATCATTCCTTACTGCGATTTTTGTGCGTAAAAGCACTTGCATTCTGCATATTATCTAATATATTTGCATATTCATTCTACATATCCAGGCCATCTGGATTTTAATTAATGCGGAGTCCTTTCCGCAAAACAATTATTATGTCCAACTAATTTGCAAGGAGAGATGACGGATGAGAAAAGGATTACTTTTTACCGGGTTAATTGTTTCCATTCTGGTTACCGCCCTGATGTTTAGTTGCGAACGCTCCACATCACCAACCGATTCGGCCTCAACCGAAATGATGCAGGCGCAGGATGTACCTGTTAGCGGTACTCCGATTGAGGGGAGCTACATTGTTGTGCTGGATCAGCAGCAGGTAAGTTTAGGTAAAACAACCGCCGCGGTACAGACAACGGCAAAATCGATTTTGCATGATTCAAAAATTAATGAATCATCCATCGGCTCGATTTACAGCCGGGCAATAACCGGATTTTCAGTCAAAGCATCAAAAGAAGAAATTGAAAAATTAAAAAATGACAATCGTGTATCATTTATTGAACAGGACCGGGTAATCACTCTGGGTCCCTCGATTTTTCAGAAAAAACCACCCGCACCGCCGGTAGCGCAAACCATACCATGGGGAATTACCCGTGTTGGGGGAGCAACTGCTTCAGCAGGTAAAGTGGCATGGATCATCGATACCGGTGTGGATTTTGAACACCCGGACTTAAATGTTGATATAGCAAGAAGTGTTACCTTTATAGCAAGAACCGAAACGGGTGATGACGACAATGGTCATGGCTCACACGTTGCCGGAACGATTGCAGCAATTGACAACACAGAAGGTGTTGTTGGTGTCGCGGCCGGAGCGACCGTTGTGGCTGTTAAAGTACTTGACCGCAGAGGCAGCGGAAGCACCACTGGGGTAATTGCCGGTGTTGATTATGTTGCCGCAACCGGCGCGGCCGGTGATGTTGCAAATATGAGTCTTGGCGGAGGAATTTCCGATGCCCTGGATCTGGCTGTACTTAATGCTTCCAACAACGGGATTTATTTTGCTCTGGCGGCAGGCAACGAGTCGGAGGATGCCAACAATCATTCGCCTGCCCGGGTCAATGGCCCTTATATTTATACTGTTTCTGCATTCGATATTAACGATGTATTCGCATATTTTTCAAACTATGGTAATCCACCTGTGGATTATTCCGCCCCCGGAGTAAGCATCCTCTCATTGTGGAAAGACGGCGGTACAAATACCATAAGCGGTACTTCGATGGCTACACCTCATGTTGCAGGGCTTCTTCTCGTAACAAACGGCAATCTTAAAACCGACGGCTATGTTACCGGTGACCCGGACGGCAATGCCGATCCTATTGCCCATAAATAGTCTTTAACCTCAACCTTAGAAGGATCTCCACCCGGAGATCCTTTTTTTTAGCATTAATTATCAGAAAATTTAAAAAATATAAGATATAATAGATTGTTTTTACTGTGATTAACTACTCTTAAGTATCACTAAATTTTTTGAATCAAAATTGTTGATGTAAAAGACAGAATTTTGTATGATTACAATTAATATTAAAATATCATTATGGTCATGATTTTGTTTGGATTATAAAAGAACTGAGAGACTATCAATGGGTGTATTTTCAAAAATTTTTGCAGCTTCCCCGTTTGGACCTTTACAAGCTCACATGTCAACAGTAATGGAATGTGTCGTTAAAGTACCTGAACTTTTTGAGGCCGTCAAAAAAGGTGAACAGGAAAAAATTCAGCCTCTTGCAAAAGAAATCTCGCGACTCGAGCATTCTGCCGATTTAATAAAGAATGACATCAGAAATAGCTTGCGACAGGGACTTTTTATGCCGGTTGACAGGAATGATATCCTGGAAATGCTGGGTATTCAGGATTCACTTGCCGATACGTGTGAAGATATCGGTATGCTCCTGACATACAAGGAATGCAAAATCCCGAAGTTTATGGATAAGCACTTTTGGGCATTCCTGGACAAGAATCTTGAGACGATTGACAAAGCATCCAAAGTCATGCAGGAAATGGATGAACTCATTCAATCATCATTTGGAGGTAAAGAAGCGGAACGGGTTATGCAGCTTGTCGAGCAGGTAGCTTATGCGGAACATGAAGCGGATTTGGTTCAGCAAAAATTACTGCAGTCCCTATTCGCAAACGAGCACGAGTTTACTCATGGTGAATTTATTTTATGGATGGGTATTCTCAGGACACTGGCCCGCCTGTCAAATTCGGCGGAAAAACTGGCAAACAGAGTGCGAATGATTCTGGAAATAAAGTAAATCTTTAATTGTATGCGAACGCCCCCTGGAGAATAAATGGAATTTGGTTCAATACTTTTTGTACTTGCGATTATTTTTGGTTTTTACATGGCCTGGTCAATCGGTGCCAATGATGTTGCCAATGCAATGGGTACCTCTGTTGGCTCCAAGGCTCTGACAATAAAAAGAGCTGTCATTCTTGCTGCTATCATGGAATTTTCGGGGGCTTTTTTTGTTGGTTCCCATGTCTCAGAAACGGTACAGAAAGGAATTGTTTCACCGGAAATTTTTTCTTCAAATCCGGTATTCTTTGTTTATGGTATGCTGGCCGCCCTCCTGTCCGCTGCCATCTGGCTTCAGGTAGCATCCTACTTCGGCTGGCCGGTCTCAACGACACATTCCATTGTCGGATCAATAATCGGTTTTGGAATTTTGATCGGTGGGGTTGAGGCCATCCACTGGCAGAAAGTCGGGTCGATTGTCGGCAGTTGGATAATATCTCCGGTATTGAGCGGAACAATCGCATTTATAATTTTTAGCATTCTTCGAAAACAAATATATTATAACGCCGATCCTGTAGCAGCGGCAAAAAGAATTACCCCATATCTCGTTTTTTTAGTTTTATTTGTTATGACACTTGTCCTGGTTTTTAAAGGCCTTAAAAATTTAAACCTTGATCTTCCTCTTGGCTCGGCATTATTAATCGCCACAGCAGTGGGATTAGTCGCGTCTATTATAAGTCTGCTTCTTGTAAAACGTATTCAGCAAACACCTGAACCGGATCGTGTCCGCCTATTTCAACCCGTTTCCGTTGCCGAAAATGTAAAAAAAGCATCAAAGTTTCTGCAGGCGGCAAAACTGGATTCAAGCGGTGATATAAGTGAGATGCTTGCAAAATTGCTCTCAGATTTAAGAGTGGTTAGAAACCGGGTTAAAACAGGTGTAACCATTGAGCGGGGAAGCGCAGAATACCGGACAGTCGAAAAAATCTTTGTTTATCTGCAGATCATGAGCGCGGCCTTTGTCGCGTTTGCGCATGGCGCGAACGATGTGGCCAATGCTGTCGGTCCCCTAAGCGCTGTAATCAATGTGCTAATGCAAGGATCAATAGGTGCCCAGTCTGCTGTACCTACATGGGTGCTATTGCTTGGCGGTGTTGGTATAGTTGTTGGTTTGGCCACCTGGGGGTGGCGTGTAATAGAAACCATCGGTAAAAAAATTACTGAACTAACTCCGACAAGAGGATTTTCAGCCGAATTCGGCGCTGCAATCACTATTGTATTCGCATCAAAATTAGGTTTACCCATATCAACCACACACGCTCTCGTGGGCGCTATTCTGGGAGTCGGCCTGGCGCGCGGCATCGGTGCGCTGAACATGAGATCTATCCGTGATATTATTCTTTCCTGGATAATCACAATTCCCATCGGAGCGTTTGGAGCAATTTTATTCTTCTACATATTGAAATTTATCTTTTATTGATAATGCCAGAAAAAGAACTTGTTGTCATTTGTGCATATTGAAAACATGGATAGCGGTATCTTATATATACAAATGCATTAGTATTACATTCACACGACACACTGATTGGCCTGGAATATTCATACCGCTCAAATTGTTTGTTATGATACTAATTTATCATTACAGGATTCGTGGGGCAGGACAGACGATATTCCATTGTCTATCTCATTCTAAATATAGATGTTTTTCTGCCTTGACTCGATTGTATTGAACATCCCGCAATTCCAAAGATTTTGTTTTTAGATATCATGCCTAAGATCATATATACTATATTAAGGAGGATGTCTGTATGAGCAATGACCAGAAAAGTAAAAACAACTCAAACGATGGATTTTTTCACCCCTCTTCGGAAGTAATAGAACAAGCACACATCAAAGACTATGAATCCATTTACAAACGTTCCATAGAAGACCGGGAAGGTTTTTGGGCTGAAGAAGCCGAAAAGCTCGGCTGGTATGAAAAATGGAATAAGGTGCTGGATGATTCCGAAAAGCCGTTCTATAAATGGTTTACAGGTGGCAAGACAAACATTATTCATAACGCGATTGATCGCCATCTAAAAAATTGGCGAAGAAATAAACTGGCGCTTATTTGGGAAGGAGAACCGGGTGACGTTCACACGTATTCTTATCACGCGCTGAACAGGGAAGTTTCGAAATTTGCCAATGTACTGAAAAGTATGGGTGTCAGAAAAGGCGACATCGTGACCATATATATGCCTCAGATACCCGAACTGGCCTTCGCCATGCTGGCCTGCGCTAAGATCGGTGCCGCTCATAGTGTCGTTTACGGCGGGTTTAGCGTGGAAGCGCTAGCCGAACGTATCGAAGACGCCCGAAGCCGCGTCCTGGTTACCGCAGACGGGGGCTACCGCAGAGGGCAGCCAACCAAGTTAAAGGAAATCGCGAATGAAGCGATTAAAAGATCTCCGACTATTGAAGTATGTATCACT
The DNA here is from genome assembly GCA_050178385.1 of Calditrichaceae bacterium. Lineage (GTDB taxonomy): Bacteria > Calditrichota > Calditrichia > Calditrichales > JBFXGD01 > JBFXGD01. The sequence goes on along the minus strand of JBFXGD010000004.1, from coordinate 19,338 downwards.
GTAAAACGAACCGGTGAAGATGTTTATATGGAAAATGACCGCGACTTCTGGTGGCATGACCTGATGACGCTTCCGATTGCAAGCCCGAAATGTGAAACAGAAGTCATGGATTCTGAAGATATGCTGTTTATTCTGTATACATCCGGGACCACAGGCAGACCAAAAGGAGTTGTCCATACACATGGAGGTTACAGCGTTTACACTGCTTCAACTCTTCATTATGTGTTTGACATTAAGGATGATGACCGTTGGTGGTGCGCTGCCGATCCCGGCTGGATCACAGGTCATAGCTATATTGTTTACGGGCCGCTGATAAATGGCGCCACAATCATGATGTACGAAGGTGCTCCAAATCATCCCTATCCAAACCGGTGGTGGCAGATGGTTGAAAAATACGGGATCACAATTTTGTACACTTCGCCCACAGCTATCAGGGGACTCATGCGTTTTGGTGACGCCTGGCCGGAAAGGCACGATTTATCCACACTGAGACTTCTCGGTTCGGTTGGCGAACCCATAAACCCCGAAGCATGGCTATGGTATCACCGCGTAATCGGCCGGGAAAAATGTCCGATTATGGATACCTGGTGGCAAACCGAAACTGGCGGCTTTATGATTACTCCTATTCCGGTAATGCCGCTGAAGCCGGGCTCGGCCACACGTCCTTTTTTCGGAAATGAAGTGGGAGTCGTGGATGAAAAAGGAAAAGAAGTTAAACCCGGTGAGGAAGGAAAGCTTGTGATCAAATCCCCGTGGCCGGGTATGGCAAGGACGATCTACCGCGATCCCGAGCGTTATGTTGAAACCTACTGGAAGGATTATAAAAAACAGGGCTGGTATAAAGCCGGGGACTCGGCCAGAATTGACAAAGACGGATATCTATGGATTATCGGCCGCATCGACGATGTCATAAAAGTGAGCGGATACAGGCTTGGCACAGCCGAGATTGAAAGCGCGCTGGTTAGCCATTCCGCCGTTTCTGAAGCAGCCGCAATTGCTCTGCCTCACGAACTTAAAGGTAACGCGATTCATACATTTGTGATCCTGAGAGCCGGGCTTACAGGAAGTAAGGCGCTGGAAAATGAACTAAAAGAACATGTTAGTCGTGAAATCGGGCCGATCGCAAAACCGGAAACGGTTCATTTTGTTGAGACACTCCCAAAAACCAGAAGCGGCAAAATTATGCGCAGGGTTCTGAAAGCCCGCGCCCTTGGTCAGGATGAAGGTGATTTGAGTACACTTGAACAATAGATATAATGACAGCGGCAGATTTTCTGCCGCTGTTTATTTCATGACTTCGAAAATATTTTTCTTTCTCTTTTAGTTATGATAGATAGATAGTAATCTGACTAAGAGGGATTCTTATGAAACTCCCGATATTTTTAATCTTGCTGTATGCCGCGTCTCTGCTGTTTACCTGTAGCGAGGAAAACATAAACAGAAATGCGTCGGACGATTTTCACCCGTTTCAATTGGTCTATAATGGGGGTTTTGAAGACCACAGCCTGATGAAACAAATACCCTCCCGGTGGTTCAAACCTCATTCCAATACTGTTCAGGATCATGCGATTTACCATTGGGATAACCAAATATTTCACACCGGTGATCGCTCCGTTTCCATAGAAATCCCGGTGACTCATCAAGAAATCCCGGCATCTTATTACTGGTCACAAACGTTAAATAATTTCCAACCGGGGCACACCTATAAACTAAGAGCCTGGGTAAAAACAAAAAATCTCAATCGCAGCGCCTGGATAAAAATCATGTTCCCCGACAAATTTCACCACAGTTTTGTCCTTAGCGCCAGCACTGCAGAATCATCACAATTAACCGGTACAAGTGACTGGAAGGAGATCATCCTGATTTTCACAATTCCGCCCGGGACCCGGCGTATTCTCTTAAAAACCGGTCTTGATGCCATTGGCAATGACGGAGGGAAAGTCTGGTTTGATGATATTCAAATTTATGCGGAAGATTATCTGAAATGGTATGAGGTCTAACGGACTATGAAACTTCATCAAGATTAACAACCCGCGCGTAAGGCTCTTTTAATCCTTCAGTACAGTTCCTGCACATATCAATCGCCTTCCGATTGTTTAAAACCCTGCCGCGGAAGTTCATGTATTTTTTATTCTTCCAGGTTTCTCTAAAGGAAACGTCATCCGTAAATATATTGGCAAAGGCATGATCCGCGTCTTTGTCAAAGCAGCATGGACTTACGGACCCATCCCAATTTACAGTTGAATTCATCCATAACCTCTTACACCAGTTCGGAACTTCATCCTTAAGATGTAAATTATTGCCGTCGAATGAATAACGCCTCATATCAGCATCATCGGGTAAAAATTCTTCCGCCTGATCAGCGGAATATACCTGCGCCGTTTTAAAAGACAGATGATCGACTTTATACCGCTTCGCAAGTTGTATGATCTCATCAATCTCATTTTGATTATGTTTAAAAACGATAAACTGCAATTCAATAAAAGGCGTTTTACTGTTATGCCGTTGTTTTGCAAACGACAACCGGGCGAGAGTTTCAAGCACCAGATGATAGTTACCTCCGACCCTGTATCGTTCATAAGTTTCCTGATTCGTTCCATCCATTGAAAAAATAATCTGATCAAGCCCTGAAAGAATAACTTCGTCTGCCGCCTCATCGTCCCGGACAAAATGACCATTGGTCGATGTCTGCGTCATTACACCCTTTGCTTTAGCGTATTTTACAAAATCGATAAAAGATTTATTAATGAAGGGCTCGCCCTGATTCCAGAATTGTACCAGAAATATATAATCTCCCACGTCATCCATTAACCGCCTGAAATTATCCAGATCAAGTTTACCTTTCGGGCGCGCCATATCACCGTTTCCCGAAGGACACATGGGACATTTAAGATTACATATATTTGTCGGCTCCACCATCAGAACCGGCGCGTATCCCCAGACAACAGACTTACGTATCATCTTTGAAATATTCATTGACAGCCAGATTTTGAAAAAATTTAAAAGCCGGCGCGGGGTATATCTGATTTTAGATACCCGCAGAAGGCGTATTGCTGATTTAAAAGGCAAAAAGGAGAGTGTTAATTTATCTAAAACTGACATCTGATTCTCATAATTAGTTCCACGGACCGGCGATATGCTTTTCACCGAGTTTCTGATTTTAAGTGACAACGAATTTAACTTATCCGGTAATTCTGTTTATTTATTTTTGTCCTGCATGATAAAAGTTATACCTTCTATTTATCTAAGTCTGTCTGTTTTTTTTTGAAAATAAATCTATTTTTACCCGTTCCAATGACTATTTTTGTTGCCGATTTGAAAACCCCGCCCGCATCCCGAAGATCGCTTCTTCTTTTTATTATATAGTAAACACCCGCAAAAGCCGGCAGAATCGCGTTTATAAAAAACAGAAACAGCGAAAGCCCGACCGCAGATGAGCCCGGAATACCATACTTACCAAAGAAAAAAACTGACAGCGCTTCCCTGACCCCCAGTCCTGAAACGGAAATCGGCAGTAAGCCCGCTCCCCAGATGAAAATTACCGATAGTGAAGTTTCATAAAAACCAATATCGTGAACCGAATTGAGCAAATAGTAATACTGCAAAATCAGTCCGCTGAAAATTGCCATCGAATAAATAAGTGTTCTAAAAAATAAGCTGTGGTAATTTACTTCTCTTTCCTGGTACTTTTTAAGAAAAGCCCTTTGCATCATGCGCGGGAGAAAAAAATAAGCCACCAGCAATACACCGCTTACTCCCCATAAAATCAAACGATACTCAGGAAATATTATAGGAAACGCTAAGGATACCAGGAAAATTTTTATATAAGTCTGAAAAAATTTTTCGATTCCAAACGCTACCACTTTGCCTCCCTTTTTCCCCGGAAGCAGGAATACTTTCGTAATTTCCGCATGCCCGCCGGGTAGCATCATGCGAAATGCAAACCCGGCGAAAAATGAGGGCATTAAATCCGCGGACCTGAAATGGGTGGAATTGCTCTCAACAAGATATTTCCAGCGGTAAAATTGAGCAGCCAGGCTGACAAAAGCAAGAATAATGACAAAGACAATTATTGAAAGCTCTAAGTTCATTATTGTTGCAAGCATCTGCTTGCGGTCAACATATGCCAATATCCAGGCGAGAAGAAAAAATCCCACAAGGTACTTTAACGTGAATAGGATCCGCTGTGTTAATATTTCTTTCATATGCTGTTTAATCTTTTAATAAATCTTTTATTCCGGATGTCTTAAAAGTGTGTCAATTTAGCTAAGCCGGCCTACTTTTTCCATTCATAAATTTGCAGGGCTCCCAAAAGGCTAAAGATAATAACATAGCCCGGGTAAACAATCTGCATCAGAGGCAGATACGGTATTAATTCTTTTTTCCTGAATATAAAACAGGCTTTAATCAGGGTAACCAGTTCCGCGCCGAATTTAATTGCCAGTAAGGCCAGCCAAAGTACCAGCCAGTTTGAATTTAAAAAAGGAAATATAATGAGAATGATGAAGTAAAAGAACAACACCGTTGAAAGCAGGACCGATGGCAATGATTTTTTCAGCGTTTTACTGTTTTTCCTTACCTGCTGATGAAATATCTCCTTACGTGTAATCGGTGGTTTTGTGGATACAAAAGTTGCCGGATGTGCGCAGTAATCAATTTTTCCACCATCTTTTCTGCGGAAGCGTTCTGTCAAATGCACATCATCACCGCTTCTGAATTTTTTCAGGGCATCATATCCGCCAATATCCGCATAGACGCTTTTTCTGTATGACAGATTGCGTCCAATACTGCTCATGGGAAAACCTAATTTTGTGGGCGCTGCTGTAACCACAGCGGAAAACAGGTTATCAAATTCTAAGATACGCCCCAAAAAGCCTTTTAGCCCTGTTAAAGGTGAATGTCCCAGTACCATACTTGTATGGTCATCAAAATATGAACTCATTATCATCAGCCAGTCCGGCGGAACCTCACAATCCGCATCTGTAGTAAATATCAGTTCACCCTTAGCCTGATCTATTCCTGACTTTAACGCTTTCTTTTTCCCGCGCAGACTGGTACTCTTTTCGTCAAGCAATATCAGTTTCCAGTTTTTTTGTTCCTTCACGTGCCGTTCTATTATCTTAGCCGTATTGTCGGTCGATGCGTCATCTACCCATATAACTTCAAATTTGTCAACCGGATAGTTTAAATTCAATATGGAATGAATGGCCGGAGCTATCCTCATCTCTTCATTTCGAGCCGCGATAACGATCGAAATTTTCGGGTAATTTGTCTTGTTCTTTATTTTCAACATCCTCAGCCCGGCAAAGACAAGCAGCAGCAAACAAAGATAAAAGCCATTTGATATAAGAAAAAACCAGTAGATCAAGTCCATCTGAATAAATCCGTTCTAAATAAATGCCTAAGAAATTTAGCAGGTTTAAACCATAATTACAACCTGTCACTCATTTTTCAATCGGGACAGTACACATCCTTCATAAAATTAATGATTTCTATAATGCTTTTTGCAATCGGTCATGAAATCATTTAACTTTTTTGGCAGTTAAAACAGAAAAATCCATGATTGAGAGAATTCGCTTGAATGAACTTATACTCCTTAACCTGATCCGGTCACTGACAGTACGCCGATTTATAAATCTTATGAAAACAGGTATCTCGTTTGTTCTGTCCGCTGCTATGAACAGGAACATCCTTTGGGGCACCCCCCCGATTCTCACCATCGAACCGACAAATGTCTGTAATCTTAAATGTCCCCTTTGTACAACCGGTGCCGGAGAGATGGAAAGAACGGTAGGAAAAATGTCTCTTCACACTTTTCGATCCATTCTTAATCAGTTAGGAGATGATGTTTTTTTTCTGCTTCTCTATCATCAGGGTGAACCGTACATCAATAAACATTTCCTTGAATTTGTAAATCTGGCAAAAGAAAAAAACATTTATTGCACTACCAGCACTAATGCCCATTATTTCACCGATGAATCAATCAATGCTACTATTGATTCGGGGCTTGACAGCATGATTGTTTCTCTCGATGGAATAACACAGGAAACATACGAAACATACCGGGTAAAAGGTGATGTTTCTAAAGTAATAACGGGATTACGCCGATTTATGGAGATAAAGCGTCAGCGGAAAAGTAAAACACCGCTGATCGCGCTTCAGTTTCTTGTAATGAAACACAATGAACATGAACTCACAGCAATTAAAAACCTGGGCAAAGAGATTGGTGTGGACCGGATCCTGATCAAAAACATCGAAGTGCGTTCTTTGAATGAAGCAAAAACCTGGCTGCCGGAAAATGAGAAATTCAGACGATATGATTTTAGCGGTGATACATTTAACGTAAAAAATAATCATAAAAAATCATGTCCGCGGCCCTGGATGTCAACACTGATAAACTGGGACGGTTCAGTGGTGCCATGCTGTTTCGATAAAAACGGACATTTCAATATGGGAAATATCAATCTTACCGGACGATTCGACGAAATCTGGCTGAGCGGGCAATTTTCTGAATTTCGCGATCTATTAATCAAAGACCGCAAAAGTATTGATATGTGTCGAAATTGCAATCAGGGATTTGGGAGCTTTATACCTGAATTTAAAATAAAAAAGAATAAATCGTAGAGTAACTACGTTATAATATAGCAAAATGGGATTCAGCCTTTAATAGACCTCTTTCTTCTTTTTCGCATCAATTATATTCTGCATGTATTTATAGCTGCAGAATCTCGTTACAAATGAATCCCCAATATCTATCTATCAGAAAAATTTATAACACAAGGATATTGGTATGCCGCACAAAAATGTCTATCGTATCGCGCCTTTCGGTGTTCATTGGGCCATTGAAAACGACGAGTTCGGGCTGAGTTTGTATTTCTCAAAAGGCAACGCGCTTAGCGCGGCAAATCAGATGATCAAAGAAGAACCGGATGCTATAATTAAGATTTACGATCATAATGGCAAATTTGAGAAATCTATCAAATTCGATCATAGTAACAAGTCCATCTGAGTCCTATCGGTAATTTTGTTGGCATCAATAATTATTTATAAATTCATGATCCCCGCAAAGTGATAAATCAGAAGACAAATTTATCAGCCTTTTGCCTGTTTAGAGATTTAAAAAATCTCCAATTTTCATTTTCCCTCATGTCAAAAAACTAAAAAATGTATTGATTAGAAAATTTCATTCTGATAAATTATTCACTAATTAAGAATTTAATATTTAATAGATTATATAGCCGCATTTTGGCAGAATATTGTACGAAACATGGAGTAGGTATGAGCTTACTGGATAAATTAATCGTTTTAACACTTCCTGTTGTTCCAAAACCGATTGTCAGATATTTTTCCCGGACTTATATCGCCGGATCAACCTTAAACGAGGCCATTTCGGTAGTAAGGGCGTTAAATTCCAAAGGGATCATGGCCACGATGGATTTGCTTGGCGAGGAAGTCACAAATAAGGATCAGGCATCAGCCGCGGCGGATGAATACAAGGAGATTTTGAAAGCTATCGATCTTCAGAAACTAAATTCCAATATTTCCGTGAAACCAACACACATGGGGCTTAATCTCGATCCGGAATTCTGTTATACTAATATTCGCGGTATCATTGAAGTGGCAAAGAAATATAATAATTTTGTCCGCATCGATATGGAGGACCGCCACACTACCAGTAGCACAATCGATTTGTTTTTACGTCTCAAGGAAGAATTTGAAGGCCATGTGGGTCTTGTCATTCAGGCCTATTTACGACGAACGGCTGATGATGTGAGGAAACTTATTTCATATAAGGCCAATCTGCGTCTTTGCAAGGGGATTTATGTAGAGCCCAGAGAGGACGCTTACAAAGATATGGCCATTATCAATGAAAGTTATAAATATAATTTAGAACAGCTTTTAAAAAACAAGTGCTACGTCGGAATAGCTACTCATGACGAAAAGCTTGTTTGGCATGGGATTAAAACCATTGAAGATCTGAAATTGAAAAAAGATGAGTACGAATTTCAAATGCTTCTGGGAGTCGATGAACAAATGCGTGACATTATTGTAAATGCCGGTCACCGATTGCGCGTATACGTTCCTTACGGAAAAGACTGGTACGCATATTCAACCCGACGGTTAAAGGAAAACCCGAAAATGGCCGGATATGTCATAAAGAAAATATTTCACCTGTCCTGATAATTATGGCGCGGACTTTATTGAATCCGCGCCTTTTTTATACCCCAAAAACACCCACAAGCCATAAACTTAGCTCCGGAATATACGTAATGAGAATCAGGGCGATCAGTAATATTACTAAAAATGGAATCGTCGCGCGGTAAAGTTTTATTATGGGTTGATCGAACCGGAAAGATGCGATAAAAAGATTCATCCCAACCGGAGGAGTCGAATATCCGATCCCAAGGTTGGCGAGAAATATGATTCCCAGGTGAACCGGATCCACTCCAAAATTACTGGCAATAGGTATAACTAACGGCGCCACAACCATAATAGCGGAAAAAATATCCATCATCGCCCCAACAATCAGTAAAAATATATTAAGGACCAGTAAAAATTCGATTTTTGTACTGACAACCCCCTTCATTCCTTCTAAAATTTGCATAGGGATTTCGGCGTCGATCAGATAATTCGCCAGTCCCAGCGCCGCAGACAGAATGACAAGTATCCCGCCGACCATCACCATGCTTTCCCTTATGACCCTGGGCAAATCTTTTTTAATTGAAATATCCCTGTAAATGATAACTTCGATAAAAAGAACATAAAACGCGGTAACAGCCGCTGCCTCCGTGGCTGTAAAAAAACCGGTGTAAATACCGCCAAGGATAATTACCGGCAGAGGAATTTCCCAGATAGCTTCCCTGCCCGACTTGACTAATTCTTTGAATGAAACCTTGATTTTTATCTGACCCTGGGATGTTTTTTTGATATATAAAACACTATATAGCGACAGCAGAACAACCATTATGGCGCCCGGAATAATTCCCGCGAGAAAAAGTTTATCGATGCTTGTTTCAGAAACAAGACCATAGAGAATAATAGGCAGACTGGGCGGAAACAACAGACCAAGATTCCCCGATGCGGTAAGGATCCCCAGACTGAATTTTTCGGAATAATTTTCCTGAATAAGCAGCGGATAAAGCAATCCGCCAAGCGCTACAATTGTTACGCCCGATGCGCCCGTGAACGCGGTGAATATGGCGCATGAGACAAGGGTTACTATTGCCAGTCCGCCCGGAAGCCAGCCCAATAACGCCCGCGACAGGTTAAAAAGACGCTTTGGTGTATTGCTTTCGGCCAGCAGATACCCGGCGAAGGTAAACAAAGGAATTGCCAGTAAAACCGGTTGACTGGCAAGACGATACAATTCTATTATTACTGCCGTCGAATCAATACCCGCAAAGTAAAAAGCGATCAATGCAATAGCCGAGATGATCACAAATAGGGACGTTCCAAACAGGGCCAGCAGAAGCAGCCCTAAACCGATGAATATGCCTGTCATTTCTTCCCTCCCTCAGGCTGGACCCATTTAATTGACAACTCAATGGAAAGGAGAATAAAACGGATACCCATCAGCGCAAAACCCGCCGGAATGATAATTTCAAAATACCATGCGGGAATATCATTGAATAATATGGTGCCGAACTCTATTTCCTGCATTACAAAGGTCCATCCGGCACCGCTCAGTACAAAACAGATCATTGCTGCAAACAGATTTGTAAGAATTTGGACAGCAGAGTTAGCTCTGCCGTGCAGAAATCGCGTCAGTATGTCTATGTTGATATGTTTTTCGTCTTTGGTTGCCAGAGACGCCCGATAAAACCTACCCAGAGAACAAGATGCCTCAGAAAAGTATCTCCCCACAGAATCCCCTGATCAAAGACGTTCCTTAAAAGAACCTGTATAAAAGCCAGGATAACCATGGTCAAGACAATAAATATCAATAACCATAATTCAACTCTGGCAACGGCATCATTCATTTTTCTCAATAGATTCATTTCAGCTCTTTTCCTGAAAGAAATTTGATTGGAATATTCCGCTGTCCATATATTAGCGGTATCTTTTATGTTCAAATAAACTGGTTAACAGGCATAAAATAGGAACAGTCTAATTTTCTTGCAATCTTTTAAAAATAATGGTTACGTGATATTCTTAAATTGAGTAATTTTCAATCATGCTTCAACTTTTATTAAAACAACCCATCCATATATGGCGAATACTTGGACGACGTCAAAAGATTGAGGTAATCTTACTTTCAGGCCTTGTATATATTTATTTATCCGACCGGCTTCGTCAATATTTCGAGTCCATGATCCAGTACGGGGCAATGTCACCCTTTGGGCTGACTGATCTTATGACTCATCTGTTTATTTTTGCAGCCATTGTAAGCGGCCCGTTTATATTTATGTACCTGGTACCAAGACAAAAAGGTTTGAAACCGTTTTATGGGCAACCGCTTTCCCCTAATGAACTTTCAGCGGTAATTATCTATTTTTCACAAAAATATCAGATAATTTTGGCAATCCTATTCTTACCCGTGATAACAGCGTTGATTTTTTCCGCCGGCTTGATAATTACAGCCTATGCGCTCGTGTTGTTTGTTATTTTCTATTCGCTCTTTTTTATTTTTACTCTTGAACTGCTTTTCAGAATAAAGACGCAAAAAATGTACCTGACAACGACAACTCTCCTAACGGCTGGCTATTCGGGTCTTTATATGGTGACATTTTATTTGGGCTTTTATACCATAATCAGCGACGTACTTTTACTGTTTTTGATCCTTATAATGATATTTAGGTTTCACCCGGCAAACAAATCAGTCAATCTCGAATTAATCTTCCCGGCAACGGCCCTTTCATTTAGTCAAAAAGAAGCCGGATCATTGACTTTTAGGAATATTCCAGGAATTTTCCCTGCTCTGATTCAGACACTTTTTAACAAAGAATTACTCGGCCTCTGGCGAAACCCAAAATACCGCAGGCTTAAATTTTTTACATATTTCGGTTACACCGCCGGATTGATTTTTATGTACACTCTGGATATGAAAAACGCCGATATGTGGATGACCTTATGGGCGTTGACCATTGTCTGGCTGCATTACAGCAACAGTTTTAACGATAAATATGTTCTTCCCGACCCTGATTGGTACTTCCATACCCTCCCTTTCAGGTTTTATCAAATCTGGCTGGCAAAATTTATGGTGGAATTTATTTATATAATTGTTATAACCGCCACATACTGGATATTTTTACTCATCATTAAAACACCCTTCGCCGGTCAGCTGAACCTGATCGGTGTATTGTTGATATTTTCCATAATGATCTTATCGGCCATGCTCAATTTTCAAATAATGTTTTATGATGAACCAAGGCTGGCGGGTTTTGCGTATCATTTTACCGTCATTTTTATTGTAATTTTATTCCTTAATGACCGGCTTATTGGACCGGTTATCGGCGTGGGGCTTCTACTATTCTATTTTTATAAAAGCCGGCGCTTTTTTAACTCGTGAGGCAATGATGTTATCGATTAAAAACTTATCCATCACTTATGACGGGCAAGAAGCTGTAAAAGATGTCACCCTGTCTTTCCGGCCCGGTAAACTGACAGGACTCATCGGTCAAAACGGCGCGGGAAAAAGTTCGCTTCTGAAAGCCGCTGTCGGACTGATCAGCGGATTTGTCGGCACCATCGGGTTTAACGGAATGGAGTTGAACGAGAATCGGTTCCGGATTAAACAAATCTGCGGTTATGCTCCCGAAGACGCAGAACTACTTCCATATCTTACCGGTAGGGAGTTTTTGGAACTCATCGGAAAAATCAGAAAAACGCCTGATATACAAAAAGAGATAGAATTTTTAATTAATCTGCATTGCATCAAAGACAAGGCCGATGAGCTTGTTATCAATTATTCACATGGGATGAAACAAAAGTTATCCATCGCCGCCGCGCTGATCGGAAAACCTGACTTTCTAATCCTTGACGAGGCGCTGAACGGTCTGGATCCGGTTTCACTGTATAATCTAAAAAATTACCTTACCGAACAGGCGGCCAGGGACAAAACTGTGATTATATCTTCACATATCCTTCCTCTCATCCGGCAATGGTGCGATCCTGTAATTATTTTAAAGGATGGCCGGGTCATGAAGATTTTAAGCGCTTCGGAGATTACTGAAATTGAACAGAGTCAATCTTTTGAGTCGTATTTTGTCCAATTGGTATCCGGATGATTTTAATTTTTACTTAATTTGGTATTATTAATTTTTTCCTTGATTTCCTTTGTGTTAATATTTATATTTGGTGTACTTTAGTACATTTAACATGGGGGTTTCCATGAAAGGACTTACGGACAGGCAGAAAGAAATTCTACGGTTAATTGCCAGCTACATTGAAGAAAAAGGCTACGCGCCCACTTATCAGGAACTGGCGGATACCTTAAAGATTAAATCAAAATACGCAATTTTAAAACATATTGACGCGCTCATCGGCAAAGGTTACCTGGAAAAGGATTCTTCCGCCCGTACTTTGAAAATTATCGATCCGGAATACGCTCCGTCTTCCGGCAGTGATATTGATGTACCGCTGATTGGCCGTGTTGCCGCGGGATTCCCAATTCTTGCTCAGGAAAACGTGGAGCGTTATATACCGATCCCAAGAGCGATGATCAAACTGGAAGGCCGGTATTTTGCACTAAAAGTACGCGGTGACAGTATGGTTAACGCGGGAATTCTGGAAGATGATCTGGTTGTTGTGCAGTCCTGCAATACCGCCGCCAACAAAGATATTGTAGTCGCCCTGATTGAAGATGAAGTCACGGTTAAACGGCTGATCACAGATGCGGGGAAACCATTTCTGAAAGCTGAAAATCCCGGTTATAGCGATATCTACCCACAGAGTGATTGGTCAATTCAGGGTCGGGTCATCGGTCTGATTCGGGAAATGGTTCATTAACAATAGTTTGTATTTTAAATTTTAATGATATTGAAACAAAAGGGATTTACCGTGAGAGGTGCACAACGGGCAGAAAACTCCGATCTCAATTCTGAATTTTATAATATTCCGCTTCTCGGCGAAGTACGCATGGAGAATAACTTTCATACAAGCGGAAATTATAATATTGGTGAAATAATCAGTAATTTTAAAAAAGATGATACGAGATCTATCACACTTAAAGCCATTGACAACGGTCTTTCCAATACCGGCATTCTCTCAGGTGATTTTCTTACGGTCAACCTGACCCCTCACCTTCGTAATGGTGACATCAGTGTTATTAAGCTTGGACACCGCATTTATGTCCGGAAAATTTATTTTGACAAACATCTTATCCGGCTTGAAACCGCCGATGCATCAGTCTCTCCTCTAATTGTCGATCCGCGGACTCCTGACTTTGAACTTATCGGTAAGGTTGTCACCGTCATAAGAGAACTTTAAACCGCCGCAACATTTTCTGATCTGTCATTCTTCCGGTTTTCAAAGCATCTTTACCGCCCTTTATATTTTTTAAGATCTGATATTTATCATCCCGGAAATCTTCATTTATTTGTTTTTTGATTGCTTTTTTAAAAACGACTTTATATATTCAGGTGTACGTTTGTACATTTAAAACAAACATAAATTTAACCGCGGGACAAAGATGATTTTTGAGGATATTTTCGAACCCATTGAGGTAATAGGCTATTTTAAAGAAGGACAAATGAAACCATTGCGCTTCAAATGGAATGGCCGGGTTTATAAAATCAATCAGCTCAACAGTCATTGGGTCAGTCACCAGGGGCAAAACAAACAATACCATTTTTCCATTATCGCCGACAGTTCCGACTATTTTGAATTACTTTTTGAAGATTCCAGCCTTGAATGGCAAATTGCCCGCGTCTGTTTACAGGGGTAAATTTAATATCGTGTTATTTTTATTATGACAAAAAAACAGCATCGCACTATAATGCATATTGACGCGGACGCGTTTTTCGCGTCGGTCGAACAGGGATTTAATCCCCTTTTACGCGGCAGACCTGTTATTGTCGGTGGAACGGCCGATCAACGCGGTGTCGTTCATACTGCCAGCTACGAGGCCCGCGCTCGCGGCATCCGCACCGGTATGCCCCTTATGCGCGCAAAGGGAATCTGTCCAAATGCCGTTTTCCTAAAAGGCAACTATGATCACTACCGCGCAGTTTCAGAAATTTTTCATGATGTCTATCTAAAATACACCCCTTTAGTTGAATTTACATCTCTGGATGACGCGTATCTTGACTTAACCGGCACATTGCATCTACACCCGGCCCCGGTACAAATCGCAAAAAACATCACCGAAGAAGTCTGGCATAAAGTCGGAGTGGGCCTGTCTGTGGGTATCGGCAGCACAAAAGCCATTGCGCGCATTGCATCCGGCCTAAAAAAGCCGCGGGGGATCGTGCAAATTCCATTTGACAAGGAGAAAGAATTTCTAAGCGGTCTTCCCGTTGATGTTTTACCCGGGATCGGCAGGACGGCTAAAGAGAAACTGACCGATTTACACATTTTTACCGTTGGCAATCTGGCCCGTTTGTCAAAACTAATCCTTGAGCAGCTGTTCGGAAAAAACGGCATCAAAATTTGGGAGCTCGCGAACAACATCGATGACCGGGAAGTAAAAATTCGTATAATCCCCCGGCAATTAAGCAGGGAAACAAGTTTTGAAGAAGACACATCCGATATGACAATTGTAAAAGGAACTCTTCAATATCTTACAGAACGGATCGCGAAAAAATTAAGGGAACAGGATCTGGTTTGCCGAACGCTGTCCGTAAAAATCGGCTATTCTGATTTCACCCGCCATGCCCGAAGCCTGAGCCTGCTTCATCCTTCCGACGACGGGAAAGACCTGTTCATCGCTGTCAGCCGTATTTTTGAAGAAATCAGCTTTCGCCGAATTCGCATACGCCATGTGGGGGTCACCGCGGGACATGTTGAACCCAGAGGCTTCCAGTCTTATCTGTTTGATGAAAAGACGCGTATGGAGGCTCTTAATACGGCTATTGACGATATCAGGGAACGGTTCGGATTTATGGCGCTTCTTCCCGCAGATACGCTGGAACTAAAAAGAAAATACCGGATGGACTCAAACGGTTATATCCTTCACAATCCGGCTCTGACGAGATAGACCATATTCTGTGATATTAGGAACGATCGTCCTTAAGCAGGTTCTGTAGAAGAATACTGACAATGCTGATGAGGATCGCCGCTAATATAGCCACTCCGAAACCTGAAATATGAAAACTATCGAGCCAGAAGTTGGTTAATTCTAAAATTATTGCATTGATAACAATGGTGAAAAGTCCCAGTGTCAGAAAATTTATCGGCAGAGTGAATATAATCAGTATTGGTTTGAGTAAAGTGTTTAACAAACCAAAAACAAGAGCCGCGATAAGCAGTGAACCCGTGCTGTCAAACCAGATCCCGTCGAACATAATATCAACCACCCAAAGAGCCGCGGAATTAATGAGCCAGCGAATGACCGCATTTCGTAACATAGTCCCTCTCTATTTTGAAGCTGTTCTCTTTAAAGCATACTCTCTATATGCGAGTACAAATATTCACGTAAATTTATTACTTCGTTGAAAGTAAATACACGTTCAGCAATTTCAGCAAGCAATTCCGGCTTGGTATGGAGCAGAATATTTTTTATCATTGGAATGGATGAGGGCTGCATACTTAAAGTATTAATCCCCAGACTTAGCAATAGCTGAGTATAGAGCGGATCCCCTGCCATTTCCCCGCACACGGAAACCGGTTTATTAAAGCGCGCGCCTGCTTTTGCCACGAAATGAATGAGATACAGAATGGCCGGATTTAAGGGTTGATAAAATTCCGCCACTTTTTCATTGTTGCGGTCAACCGCCAGTGTATATTGAATCAGGTCATTCGTGCCGATGCTGACGAAGTCAATTTCATTGATTAACATCTCAATTAAAAGCGCGGCCGACGGAATTTCAACCATTATTCCCACGGGAATGTTTTCATTAAAAGGAACATTTTCCCTGCGCAAATCATTTTTGACGCCATTGATGATCTTTTTTGCGGCGATTATTTCTTCCAGACTGGAAATCATGGGGATCATGATTTTAGCATTACCATAATGGGAAGCTTTTATAATTGCTCTTAACTGTGTTTTGAAAATTTCCACTTCGCTTAAAAGAATCCGAATAGATCGCCAGCCCAGAAATGGGTTTAACTCACGATGCAGCTCAGTGAATGGTAAAAACTTATCGCCCCCGAGATCAAGGACGCGGATAACAACTTCCTGCCCCGGAAATTTTTCAAGTACATTCCTGTATATTCTGAATTGTTCGTTCTCACTTAAAAATGCTTCCTTCGCGATGAAGCTTAATTCCGTTCTGAATAAACCGACACCGCCCGCATTGTATTTATGGGCAAGATCTATTTCCGAAGTTTCGTTTATATTTGCCTGAAGCTGAATTTTTCTGTCCCCGAGCATCGTCAGGGGTTGTTTGACAAACTTTTTTAACTTGTTACGGCGGGTGAGATACTGCTTGCGTTTATCATTGTACTCAGAAAGCACTGCTTTATCAGGTCTGATGATCAATTTCCCGGCTGTGGCGTCAACAATGGCCGTATCTCCGTTGTTAACCTGTTTCAGGAGATTTGAAACCCCGACGATCGCGGGCACTTCAATTGACCGGGCAAGGATCGCTGCATGACTTGTTTTTCCGCCGAACTCGGTGACAATGCCCTTAAGCATCCGGTGATGAAAATGAATTGAGTCAGCGGGAGTCAGTTCTTTTGCAAATATCAGGTTTGACTTATTATTATTGTTAAGTTCATCGGCAACACCATGCTGCAGCAAATGAAAGATCAGCCGCCGGCTAACACCGCGGATATCAAAAATACGTTCACGCAGATATTCATCTTTTACATTCGCGAAATGTTTTTCATACAAAGACAATTTTTTGCGTATGACCGCTTCCGCGTTTTTACATTCCGACTTTATTGTATCCGGTATTTCTTCCTGAAAAAAGGGATCCTCGATGATCATATGGTACGTGTCATAGATTTCAGCATGTTTTGTGCCTAAATCTCTGGCCACACGTTGCTGATTGCTTAGAAATATAAGATCTACTTCATTGACAGCCGCCAGATAACGTTCCAGTTCATCGACAATTTTGGTTGTCTCCAGCGTATATTCAGAGATATCGTCAAAATCAGTATGGTAAATATTTATTTCACCAATACCAATGCCATTCGACACAGAAATACCATCCAGAATTAGATTCTTCTCTGATTTTTTTGAATCCACTTATCATCTCTAGTTTTGATTTTTATTAATTTTAGCCTTAAATATAATCTATTTTTTTTATAAAACCAATTACAGGGAGTGTGTTCCTTATATACGCGGGGGTTATACAAAAATATCTTAAGGGATGTAAAAAAAGAAATAAAAAAAGGGCTGTAAAAGCCCTAATTTTTATCCGACGATAGCTAAAACATCACTACGTTGTACAATTAAATACTCTCTGTTATCTACCTTTATTTCATCACCGGAATATTTTGAGTAAAGAACGGTATCACCGACTTTTACAAGTTCCTTTAAATCTTCATCAGTACCGACAGCAACAACTTTGCCCATGCGGGGCTTTTCTTTCGCAGAGTCAGGTATGATAATTGAACCTACTTTTTGAACTTCTTCATCTACCTGTTCGATCAGAATACGATCATCCAATGGTTTAATATTCACGTTAATCTCCTTACTTTATACCTAACATTTGATTAATTTTTTGTTTATCAAATCCAACAATTGGTCGGTTATTAATTAAGATCACCGGTACACCGGTCTGTCCGGTCCTGCGCTGCATATCGGCCGCCGCCCGGGTATCTTTTGATACATCAATGTCTCTGAATTTAATATTTTTTTCTCTGAAGTACCTTTTGGCCGAGGTACAAAATGAACATGTCGGCGTAGAAAAAACAATGACTTTTGGCTGAGTGGACATATCTCTAAAACCTCCCTCTAAAATTTAGCACCCGAATCTTCTCAATTTTAACATTAGATTTTTCTGATTCAGCGCTTTTTTTGATGTCCATTTTTGCCAAAAGTTACATGAAATACTAACTTTCAACGTTTTGCTCTAGCAACGTAATTTAATTTCTTTAAGGATTAAAATCAAGCCGATCTCAATTTGCCCGCCTGTCTGTTTCCCGAATGATCATTTCTCTGCTTTTCTAAACGCGGTGATCGATAAATTAACGCATATTACCACAGCATGCGATTTGTATCAGTTTAAAAACAATAATATTTTTATGGTTCTGCTTAACATGCTGAAAACCATTGGAAATAAACATCTTATCCAAATTTTCTATTCCTGGCGGCGTTTCCGTAAGGATGACCGTACCATTTGTATTCAGGCCACGTCTTATCTCACGGATTTCAGACAATCCAATTTGCTCTGCCGTGTGTACAACAATATAATCAGCATACGATGTCTTTATATCCCGCCACAATTGTAATTTAGTTTCGGCAATATCTGTTTCCCTGAGTTTTAAAATGTCGCTTAAATCCGGCCGACCATTGTAACAGCGGCTCTGAATCTCCAGCGCCCCTGCATATCCCTGCCGAACATAAAGCACTCTGTAGTATACTTGCTTTGCAAAACTTTCAGGAACATCAAATCTAAAACCGCCATTAATCGGTGAGCTACTCATAATATCTCTTTATTTCCTGAATTTATTCTATTGATTTCGGCAATTATTACAGTCTTCCTCTTTACTACCATGCGGGGTGTAATCAATAAACTTTCCCTTTGAATCATAAGTGATTCTGCAGCATTCGAGAAACAATTCCCGCACCATCATTCTGGCTCTCTGCACCCTTGATTTCACAGCCGTTACCGATATCCCTGTCGCCAGGGAAATCTCATACATTGATTTGTTTTCCACATCAGCCAGCAAAAGCGGTTTCCTGTATTTTTCATTCAACTGATTAATAAATGGAAGTACGCATTGATAGATTTCATTTGTATTGTCATGGTCATCAGACTCATCAATTTCAGGCAACTCATCCAATTCAATTTTTTCAACAGAGATACGTTTATTTCGATAATAATCCATCACGGCATTATGAGCGATAGCATAAATCCAGCCGGCAAGTTTATCTTTGTCTCTTAATTTATCCGCGCTCATCAACAGTTTTACATAAACACTTTGAAGGATATCCTCTGCATCGTTTGAATCCGGGATGCGTTTTTTTATATAAACAAGAAGTTGCGAATAAAATTGTTTATAGATCTGATCAATCTGTCCTGTCATATTTTTTTCCGGCGGGTGAATTTATTCTAATATCCAACTATT
>JBFXGD010000003.1:0-55722 GCA_050178385.1 Calditrichaceae bacterium | reverse complement strand
GGATGAACACGAGTGGCCGAAAAAATTCTTTACTGCTAATAAACGGGACGCTGATGGTATGGTATGGGGTCTTCAGACCCGGCAAGACGGAATCCGCGTAATCTTAACGCGCAACTGTCACAAACACCACAGGCTTTATCTTCACTCTTATAACATGACCAGGTTTTATCAAGAGGGGCTTTTAGTTCAAGCCCCTTTTTCACAATTTCCCATTTTTTCAGGTCGATGATCGGAGTCATTATCTCAATATGCGTATCCGGTTTTGTACCGAGCCGGATAACCTGATTGAACGCCTGAAAAAAATTAACCCGGCAATCGGGATAGCCCGATGAATCTTCTTCCACCGCGCCGATGAAAATTTTCGATGCCCCAATTACTTCGGCATAGCTCGTGGCAATGGACAGTATATTCGCGTTGCGGAAGGGAACGTAAGTAGAAGGAATTTCATTTGATTCAATATTGGCTTCACCAACTTCCATGTTCATGTCAGTCAGGCTTGACCCGCCGATTTGATTAAAAAATGCCGCGTCAACCAGAAGCCGTTTCTCCGCTCCAAAAAAATCCGCTATTTCATTAAAGGCTTTTAGTTCGCGTTTTTCTGTCCGCTGCCCGTAATTCAGATGCAGGAATGCCAGTTCATAATTCAAATTTGCAATGGCGGCTGTCACGCAACTATCGAGTCCTCCGGAGACCAGAACAACTGCCTTCCCGCGTTTCATCGATTGTTGTCCTGCTGTTCGGTATCATGCACAGCCACAACTGTCGAATAAATTCCTCCGCGTGTTGTAAATTCACCGGTCACTTTCATAAAACGGGGTTTACAGGCTTTGACCATCTCATCCAGAATTTCATTGATAACAGACTCGTAAAATATTCCCTTGTCTCTAAAATCGAGAAAATAATATTTTAAAGATTTGAGTTCGATGCATATTTTATCCGGAATATATTCAATGGTAATTGTCCCGAAATCCGGCAATCCTGTTTTGGGACAAACAGAAGTAAACTCTTCGTTCACATGAGTGATATAATAATCTCTGTTTGGGAATTGATTTTCAAATACTTCTATCTCTGCCAATTTTATCTCCTTTTTATTTCAGGTCAATTAATGATGAATAATTTATCAGACACCCCTTTTATCAGGGCTCCAGATATATTTGTGAATTTGCAGTTGAAACCGGATATCAAGCCGGTCGGCGAGGATCCATTCAGCCATATCATTTAATTCGATTTCACCAAAAACAGGTGACATTAAAACTGTGCATTTATTTGTTATCTCAAATTTAGAAATGATTTCCTTTGCCCAGTCATAATCTTTCTTGTCGCCGATGACAAATTTCACCTGATCATTGTTTGTCAGACTGCTGATATTTTCCCATCGATTTTTCTCCGATTCCCCGCTGGATGGACATTTGATATCCATAATTCGTTTCACTCTCGGATCAACAGGGCTGATATCCAGATGTCCCGCAGTTTCTAACAGCACTTCAAACCCCTCATCACAAAGAATCTTCATAAAAGGAAGAACATTTTCCTGGATTAACGGCTCGCCTCCGGTAATTTCCACAAGATTGCAGTCAAATTTTCGGATTTCTGAAAGTATTTCGGGAAAGGTATAATTCTTACCTTCATAGAACGCGTATTCGGTATCACAATAGCTGCAGCGGAGATTACAATAAGTCAAACGAACAAAAACACACGGCAATCCGGTAAACGTCGATTCACCCTGAATGCTGTAAAATATTTCATTTAATTTCAGGGTTATCGCGCCTTCGGTACTGTTTTTATTCACTGTATTCAACGAGGTATTTCTCCGTCTCCCACAGACTGATCTTTGCCATACGAATTCCTTCGGGAAGCAATCGATCAATTTCTTCAAAAAAGTATTTTGCCACGTTTTCAGCTGTGGGATTTATCTTGTCAAAGGGAGCGATCTCATTAAAATTTTGATGGTCATAGCGTCCCGCTATTTTCCAGGTGATCTCTTTGAGATCTTTAAAATCGATAGCCATACCGATCTCGTCAAGAACAGTCGCCGTGACATCAACTTTTAATTTCCAGTTGTGCCCGTGAAGCCGCGCGCATGGTCCTTCGTAATTACGAATAAAATGAGCTGCGGATATATTTGTTTGAATTGATAGACGATACATTTCTAAATTTTACTTCCTTTTTGTCATTATTCCTGTTTACTCAAATTGTTAAATTTGAAGGTGGAATATAATAAAATTTTTTACGGAGATCAAAAACTTCGGACCGGCCCATTATTGAGATATGAATGGATCAGATCTCCTACTTCTAAAAAATTTTCCGCGATATGATGCGCTTCTTTAAGATGGGTTTCATTTAAAGTTGTTTTTACCGCAATCACCGTCATCTTCGCACTTACTGCTCCGCGGATACCTAATGGCGCGTTTTCAACTACAATGCACT
Organism: Calditrichaceae bacterium; assembly: GCA_050178385.1. Taxonomy (GTDB): domain Bacteria; phylum Calditrichota; class Calditrichia; order Calditrichales; family JBFXGD01; genus JBFXGD01. Next base: position 53,295 of record JBFXGD010000003.1, on the reverse strand, counting down.
CTTCCGGGCTTAAATTTAGTAATTCCGCGCCCTTCAAAAACGGATCTGGATAGGGTTTTCCATGATCAACATCATCGACAGAGACCAGAATATCAAAATAGTCGTCAAGATAGTCTTCCACTATTTTTCCTACCCGGCTTCTCGATCCTCCTGTAACAATACCCGTCGGAACCTTCAATGATTTCAGTTTTTTGATCATATCAATAAAATTATCGTAAAATTCAATCGTCATAATTTGATTATAATAATTTACTTTCTGTTCCATAATTTCAGAAAGCGCATCATCATCCATACCATGTTTTTTCCCAAGAATACCCGCTATTGTTTCAATCCCCTGTCCCTCCAGAACAAAGAATTCCTCCGGAGATAAATGAATCCCCTTGTCAGAAAAAGCTTTCTGCCATGCCGTAAAATGCTGTTCCATGCTTTTCACTACAACACCGTCAAAATCAAAAAGTACACCTTTCTTTATCAAAATAACTCCTTCTTTAAATCAAGCTTAATCGTAGAATTGTATCTGAACGGCTTATCTGTATTCACAGCGCACAAATATCAAACGCTATTCTCTAATATAACTCACGAATAGGCAAAAATAAATTTTAGTATCTATAAATCTGATATTATCTGAAACCTTCGGGAGGGGATTCCGGTTATTGAATCAGCTTTTGCGTTTCTGTCGGTACCGCGCGAACAACTGGCGGTCAAGTTTTTCCATATAATGTTCCTGCTCAAGAACCAGATCGGTTTCTTTCCGTCTGAACAATCGGCCATATTCAGCGACAAACAGACATCGTATAAAATGCCGGTATCGTTCATGCGGATAATATTTGACCTGCAAAATGCGCTCATTTCGTTCTTTTTGCTGCATCAGGATAAAAAAGTGAGGCTCATCTCTGAATATGAGAAGATCTTTAAACCATGATTCAAAAACGGTCAGCCAGGCACTGATCTTTTTGTTTTTTCGAATACTAAATAAATCCTGGTAAATAAGTTTAATTTGCGGTTCAAAAAAATCATCGGCGGCTAAATTCCCCGCGTCTAAAAAAAGATTTTGCGAAAGATAAATCATGGCTGAACGATGATCATTTTTTGCGTAATAGGCCAGACCCAGATAACTTTTTGCCAGCGTATCTTCACTATTATCGGTTACGGCGCGGGTGAGACGCGGAATAGCCGAATCAGGATCATTTGAGAGATATTCAAAAATTCCCGATGTGATGGTGTATTCTTTTTTTGCGTGTTCCTGAAAACGTTTCTGATAAATTTTCGTAAGCAGTCTTTCTAACAGCGCGAAAGTCAATTTACTAATACGTTCGGACCGGTATCTTCCCCTTTGCCTTGACCAGATTTCAAACAATCCTGATAAATCGTGAATATCTAAAAACGATTCTTCTTCCCAGCTGAATATAATTTCATTGACAAACTTCAGCAGCTCTTCATCTTCACCTTCGTTTAAATAGAGCCTCCATTTTGAAAAGGCGTCATCATACTCAAAGTTGAGAAACAACTCCTCCGCTTCTTTTAGAAGGTATTCCGGTTCATCAATTGAAAAAAATTCTGACATAGCGGGTCTCAATGATTAATTACAACAATCCGGTTTCGACCGGAATTTTTTGCTTTATACAGCGCTTCATCTACCTGATCAACCATTTCATCGAGACACTCATAGTCGCCGGTCTCCACAACACCCGCACTGAAAGTCACCGATATTTCAAATCCATTCGAGGGAATAATCGTCGATCGCACTTCATCAAGAATACGGTCCACATAATTACTCATTTCGCTAATATCGGCATTTGAAGAAATAAGCATAAACTCTTCTCCACCATATCTGAAAGCATAATCAGTGCCATGTCTTTGATTTTTTCTCAGAATCTCCGCGAATTTTATCAAAACATCATCACCTGATTGGTGACCATAGGTATCATTCACCATTTTAAAATGATCGATATCCAAAAGAGCCATTGAAAATCCGATTCCGCGCTCCGTATATCTTTGCCATAGTTTTTTTATAATCATATCACAGGATCGGCGATTCATCAGATCTGTCAATGAATCCGTGCCCGCTTCCATGCGGTATTTATTATTATCGTCAATCAGGTTTTCGGTAAATTTTTTCAATGCATCTATTTTGTCATTCGTAATGCTTAGCTCCTGATATCTTCTGTATGCTTTTCTCAAATATGTTGCTATTTCATATTCATGATACGGCAGTTTTAAAAAATAATCGATATGAGCTTTATTGATTGCCTGATGATATATATCCGCGTCGTCCGAACAACTCATCATAAATCTTTGCACAAGATGATTGGCGCGCATGATGGATTTCAAAAAGTCGATACCCTTTTTATCCTCGTCTCCGATTATAGCCACAGCGACACTAGCTTCAGTAACCCGTGGATTGTTTCGGATTCTGGCGTAGATGTCCGCTTCAAGAACTTCTATACCCCATTCCAGAAGTTTGTTTTTTAATTCCTCATAATATTTACTTTCTGTCTTAAAAAGAATAATACATTGAGGCAGTGTTTTTACAGACGTCATTTTAATATCTCAGGAATAAGATGGTAAAAAATATTCAGGATCAGATTTAACAAATCATGATTGTTATTTCATAGAATATCTAAGAGATGCAGCTACAAACTCCCTGAATAGCGGATGAGCTTTTGATACTCTTGATTTCAATTCCGGATGAAACTGACAACCAACAAACCATGAATGATTATTCAATTCAATCATCTCCACGAGGCTTTCATCCGGTGATAATCCGCCAAAAGTAAGTCCGTTCGCCTCCATTACCTCGCGATACTCATTATTGAATTCAAAACGATGGCGGTGACGTTCTTCAATCTCATTCTCACCATATGCCTGATATGCTTTTGTATCTGATTTCAATTTGCATGGATAGCTGCCAAGGCGCATGGTCCCGCCTTTTTTCTTGACCGATTTTTGGGTTTCCATAAGATGGATAACCGGTGCGACAGTATTTTGATCGAATTCGGTACTATTTGCCGTTGCCAGCCCAAGCACATTTCGTGCAAATTCAATTACCGCGCACTGCAAGCCGAGACAGATTCCGAAAAATGGTATATCATTCTCACGGGCGTATTTAATAGCTTCCAGTTTTCCCTCAATACCTCGCTCACCGAAACCTCCCGGTACCAGAACGCCTGAGACATCTTTTAAAAATTTCCTGGCACCATCGTTCTCAATAAGTTCTGTATCAACCCATTTTAAATTCACTTTGACATCATTTTCCATGCCGGCATGAACAAATGACTCAGTAATCGATTTATAGGCATCATGAAGTGTTACATATTTGCCGCAGATAGCGATTGTGATTTCACGGGTGACTGCCTTGTATCGCTCCACCTTCTGCCGGAAGCTCCTGATATCAAGCGTGTGTTTTTCAAGTTTAAGCTTTTCCAAAACAAGTTCATCGAATCCCGCGTCTGCATATCTTATGGGAACCTCATAAATGGTATCAACATCCAGAGCGTCAACAACCTCATGTGCATGAACATTACAAAAGAGTCCGATTTTTTCCTTTACACTCTGCGATAGCTCCCTGTCTGTCCGGCATAATAATGTATCCGCCTGAATACCAATTTCCCGCAATCGCATCACCGAGTGCTGGGTTGGTTTTGTTTTTAGTTCATCTGCCCCGGCTACATATGGTACAAGCGTCAGATGAATGACGAGCGAATCTTCAGGCCTGTTCTGTAAACGGAATTGACGAAGGGCCTCAAGAAACGGAAGACTCTCGATATCGCCGACTGTTCCGCCTATTTCAACAATGACAATATCCGCGTCAGTGACTTCACCGACTTTTTTAATTCTGGATATGATCTCATCTGTAATATGAGGAATCACCTGCACAGTGGCCCCCAGATAATCCCCGCGTCTCTCCTTTTCGATGACAGAGTAATAAATCTGGCCGGCGGTGGCATTATTGAGCTGCCCCATACTGGAATCAATAAAACGTTCATAATGGCCCAAATCCAGATCCGTTTCAGCGCCGTCATCCGTCACATATACTTCACCGTGCTGATAAGGGCTCATTGTTCCCGGATCTACATTTATATAGGGATCAAGTTTTAAAATTGTGACTGAATATCCGCGGGATTTAAGCAGCAGTCCCAATGATGAGCATGCGATTCCTTTACCCAGAGATGATACAACACCACCGGTAAAGAATATGTACTTAGTTGTTTTCATAGGATTAAAATTCCGATTTTATTGTTCTGTCTTTAACCAATTTATTAACCCGCAAAAGATCCTCACGTGTATCCACACTATGGGATTCATATTCTGTTTCAACCGTATAAATTTTGTAGCCGTTCTCAAGAACGCGAAGTTGTTCGAGACGTTCCGCTTTTTCCAAAGGACTTTCCTGTAACCCTGTAATTATTTTCAGGAATTCTTTTCTGTATGCATAAATACCGATATGTTTATAATATTCATGGCCGTCAAGCCAGTTTTCCCGGTTCTTCTCATCTCTGAGATAAGGTATCACTGAACGAGTGAAATAAAGAGCGAAATGCTGTTTATCCCTTACAACCCTTACTAAATTCGGATTAATCAGTTCATCGTTTGTGAGAATTTTTTTTATCGGTGTTGCCATCATTATCTGATCATCATGGAAAACATCAACCATTTTATTCAGCAAATCCGGTGAAATAAACGGTTCATCCCCCTGAAGGTTTATAATTACATCAACATTTTCCGTCTCGGTAGCCGCGGCGACACGATCCGTGCCCGAAGGCAAATCAGAATCTGTCAACACAGCGATCCCGCCAAATTTTTCGACAACGGATTTTATATCGGGATGATCGGTAGCCACCATCACGCGGTCAATTTTCTCCGCCGCTGAGGCCCTTTCATAAACCCATTGAATCATAGGCTTTCCGCCGATTAAGGCAAGAGGCTTACCCGGAAGTCTGTTTGACGCGTATCGCGCGGGTATGACACAAATAGTTTTCACTTATTCACCACTTTCGGAACCCTAAAGAACTTATCTGTTTTGCCTGGCGCGTTTTCCAGAGCTTTTTCCTGTGAGAGTGATTTTCCTAATTCATCATTACGAAATACATTTGTAATATCCAGGCTGTGTGAGAGCGGTTCAACATTTTCAGTGTCCAATTCATCCAATTTTTCCACATAGGATAAAATCTGATTTATTTGTCCGGTAAACTTTTGTTTTTCATCTTCTGTCAGAGTCAATCTTGCAAGATGAGCAATCTTTTCAACTTCCTGTAACGATACCGACACATTGCCTCCTAATACTCAATTTTATATACTAAATTTAAACTGTTTTTTGTCCCTTTAAAAATTTTAGCGCTTTCACCTTTTAAAAACAAACCTTTTTTGATGCGGTACTCCATACTGAGATTATAATCATCTCTATTCATGGACAGAGACCGTTGAAAATTCATATAAAGCCTGTCATCAAGATCTTTTCTTTTTAGAGATACATTCTTTTCCTTTAAAGAAAGAACGCCAAGCTTTGACACAAATATGCGGACTCCGTCAAGATGATATTTCTGAAGCAGCGAATCAACCTGTACACCGCTCAGGATCCCTCTCGATTTTTTTACTGATGTATCCTGTGCATTACCTTCAAGCGAGATGCTTAGAAAGAAAACCAGCACGCATATTATTCTAAAAGGCCTGACCAAAACCAAAATGAAATCTCCCCGGGTCGTTTTGATCAAAATCGGTTATTTTTACTCCATAATCCAAACGGAACAAGCCAAATCGGGTATGAACTCTTAAGCCTAATCCCGCTGTATATTTCAAAGCATCTAATTTAAACATTTCTTCATCAAGCCACAAATTTCCGGCATCCATAAATAGCACAATATTTGTATTATAACTCAGATAATATCGCAATTCAATATTATCAAGGATTGAATAATACCCACCCTGCGCCGAACCGTCATCGTTCTCCGGCCCTACAGAGCTTTCCGGGTACCCCCTGAGACTTGTGGAGCCCCCAAGGTACAATCTCATGTAGGATGGAAGCTCCTCCTGATTTCCGTACAAGAACTGTCCGCTCAGAGCGATTCTATTAGCCAGAACAAATTGACTGCCTATTAAAAAATAACAACTTTGTTTTAAATCCACCTGCCCATAAGTATTATCCCCGCCGAATACCGTAAAGGCATTTTTAAATCGAATTTCAATATTCTGACCTTCGTATGGGTCGATATAATTATTACGACTGTCAAATGTATAGATTATGTCAAATCCTCTGTTCTCATCTCTTCCAAGATAGTCTCTGAAGGTTTTGTCATTTTCATCGAATTCAACCATGAACAGATTGTTCTTTTCAAATACTATATTATATGAAATTTGACTTTGCTCATTTAAAAAATGGTGGAACCCAATAATAGACCTGTATCTCTCATATCCAAAATTTACTCCTTTCGGCCTGTCGGTCAGGTAAGAAATCGACCAGTCAAATCTGAGCTTATAAGAATAAAGAGCCGGATCTATATATTTCCCCGTAATTTCTCCTTTTTTAAAATAGAGGCCGCCAGAATAATCAAGGGCATGAAGAACATTAAAATTAAGCTGTTTTCCGTAACCGTCAAAATTTCGATTTCCCCAACCGATAAAATTACGCCAACCATCCTCTGTATCAATTCCTGTTCCCAGGTCAGTGTAGAATTTCTTTCTTTCATTCACCGATACTTTCACGGATATAATTTGCTGTTCCTGATCATATCGGTCAGTTAAAACCTCGACATCATCAAACAGACCGTTTTTCATGAGCGCAACATGACTGCCAAGAATAGCTTTTTTTGTAAATGGACTACCGCTTTTAAATTTTAACCGGCCAAGAATGAATTCTTTTTTTACATGCTTATTACCCGCGACCGTAATATTGCCAAATCTGAATAATTCACCTTTATCAATAATGAAGACAACTCTCAAAAGCCCCCTGTCACCGGTAGTTATTAATTCATATTCACATATTGCTTCGAGGTAGCCCTCATCCTGATAGTATTCTTCTATTTTTCTACAGTCCTCAGTCAAAACATCTTCCCGGAATTCACTTTTAAATTTGCTCTTCAAAAGCGAAATAAGCTCAGTCCGGTTTACATTTTCATCCCCCGTGAAAAGGATTATTCTTTCATCATCTGATTCCTGCGCATGAATTGATCCAACGCAATAGAAGATGATCAGAATACAAAGCAATATTTGCTTGTACATTATTGGTTTTTCGGACAATATTGGCATACTTTTTTTTAAAATATTGATTGATTAAAAACAGATGAATATTCTTTAATTTGATTGATAACCTCTTTTGATGCTTCATTTCCCAGAAAGTATGGTTGCCAGAAACTGATTCCTATAGGGATAATCATCGCCTTGTATATTCCTTTGTTTGCCGGATTTATTAAAATTTTTAGCACTGCCGAAGTTTCAAATGTACGACCGTTGCCGCCGAAAATAAAATTCCCGAGAGAATAGGCAATCACTTTTCCTTTGTAAAGTTCGACACCCTGAAGTACATGCGGATGGTGACCGACAATAAGATCCGCACCGTAGTCGATGGATTTTCTGGCATAATATTTTTCGCTTTCTTCGGGGTAATTAGCCTTTTCCACACCCCAGTGAAAATTAATGACAATATAATCCACCTGATCCCTGATCTTTTGTATATCTTCTTTAATGTAAGCCAGATTGCGCATGGCAGTGCCCGCGTCTGCTTCTGTGGCTGGATGTGAGTCACTATGCGGCCCGGTACCGTAATAGGCCAGATAGGCCAGTTTCAAGCCGTGGATGTCAAAGATAACCGGCTGTCTCGCATCTATGAGATTTCTGCCTGCGCCAACATGTTTTATCCCGACCGAATCCAATAATCCAATTGTATCAAAAATACCCGTTTCTCCGTAATCGTACATATGATTATTTGCCAATGTAACAATATCAACCCCGGATTCTTTTAACATTCCGGCATATTTAGGCGAGGCGCGGAATGTAAACTGCTTTTCAACCGGATTGCCTCTAACCGTAAACGGACTCTCAAGATTAATCATAAAAATATCCGCATCACGCATAGCAGACAAATTACTGAAAGGATAATCAAACCTGTTGGCAACATGCTGCTCAAAATGATTTACAAGAGAAACATCACCTGTAAAATATAACACGATATCGCTGCTGTCCGATTTGTTTACCTGAGAAAAGGCTGATGTAAAAAGAATACAAACAATAGAAATTGACAGAAAAAGAAAATTCAACATAAATATCTCCGGTACATTGTAAACAATTCTCCCGGTCTTCAATTTAGAAGACCATACCGCCATCGGCCTGCTGAATCTGTAAATTTATTTGAATGATAAATTGTTTCTTCCATATGTAAAATTGCAATTTTTATTATCAAAATATATCCATTGACTGATATAAATGAAATTGCCGGAATAATTTACTCATTTTAACCTTAAAACATCATTGACCAGGTATTATTCAATATAATCCAAAAATTAACTTTATTCTCATAAAGAAATAATTTTATGACCATAGATTTCGATATTATATCAACATTTTGGGAGGAAAGTTTTCACATTTCAAAAAATTTCAAATTAAACAAAAGCGGATTATTGCCTAAATATCTTCAATGTAGTATCCGGCTGATAAAACAGCCTTTTTTGCGAATTCAATATCAAATACCTGTTCATCAGTCTCAAGATATGCAATTCCATCATCCAGATCAACATCCGCGCTTATGATGCCGTTGACACCTCTAAGCGCTTCTGAAACCTTTTTTACACAATGATGACAAGTCATGCCTTTAACTTTTAAATTTATTTCTTTCATGGACATGGTCCTTAAAACAAAAAAACCGCCCGAAAGGCGGTTTTATTAAGATTAATTTAACTCTTTTTTAACAACTCTTTCATTCATAATCATATCATCAAAATAATACGTCATCGGATTAAGATGTTTTCCGTTATGTCTCACTTCATAATGTAGATGCGGTGCGGTTGAAAGTCCGGTATTGCCCACTTCGCCAATCTTATCTCCCCGTTTTACCTTTTGCCCCGACCGTACAACTATTTTACCCAAATGTCCGTAACCAGTTTCGAATCCGTAATGATGATCAATCATTACCATATTCCCGTACCCGCCGTTCATACCCGCGAATCGTATAACGCCATCGGCAGTAGCATAAACCGGTGTACCCTTAGGGGCAGAGAAATCGAGTCCGTCGTGATGACGGTACACCCGATTAATCGGGTGAAAACGCATTCCAAATTTACTTGAAACAACCGAATGTAAAACCGGCTTTAATGAAGGCATATATTTGAGTGAATCCTGCTTATCATGGAAAGTACTCATTAATTCTCTATAACTGTCCAGTTCAAGCTGAACACCTCTTTCCAGTTTGGCTAATTCCGCAAATTGTGTACTTAATTCAACATTTTCATCAAAACCGGAGATTTCATCGCTGAAATCATAATCAAAATTTGAACCACCTATACCAACGTTTCTGATATCGGCATTAATTTCATTAAGCCCAATAACGGTTCTAAGCTCATCATCATTTCTGACAATCAGATCCATCGTACCATTGATTTTACTAATTTTATTTTTCATCTCTCCTAAACGCGCTTGCAGTACCGCATTAGTACGCTCTAACCGGTTGATTCTGGAGTTATGACTAAAATCAATCAAAAAGTCCAATCCAAATTTTCCGGCTACAACAAAAGTGACCAAAAAGATGGAAATGTAAACTGTAAGCTTGAGACGAGATATTTTAATTTCTTTTACTTTACCTTGATCTCGCGATACAAAAATCAGACGCGATTCATCTCTCATACACCTATTGCCCCTAGGAGAATATTATATCAATAGTTTAACTATATTAATTACTATCGACCAAGTAACCATGCTTTAAAGTTAAAAATATAAAAAAAAAACTCCGCAATCAAGCGGAGTTTACTAAAACTTGTTATTTTTATCGCAAATTAACCCAAATAGTATCTTAAAACCTTGCTTCGGGAGCTATGTCTAAGCCTTCTGAGAGCTTTTTCCTTAATCTGTCGAACTCTTTCACGTGTCAATTTAAATTTTACACCGATTTCTTCCAGTGTGTGTGGTTTTTCACCATCAAGGCCAAAATACAGTTTTAATATTTTAGCTTCGCGCGCGCTAAGCGTCGAAAGAATATAATTAACCTCTTCTTTCAATGATTCGCCCATAACTTCTGAATCGGGTTCCGGATCCTGCTGATTTTGAATAATATCAATCAGTCTGCTGTCACTGTTTTTCTGTAATGGTGAATCCATTGATACCGAGCGTGTTGCCATCTTTATTGTATCTGTGATATCCCCACTGTCAACTTCCAGAACAGTGGCAATTTCTTCAGGGGTCGGTTCTCTTTCGTATTCCTGCTCCAACATACTGTAAACCTTGCCGATTTTCGTAAGTGTACCGACCCGGTTTAAAGGTAGACGCACCAGACGCGATTGCTCTGCAATCGCCTGAAGTATGGATTGCTTGATCCACCATACCGCATATGAAATAAATTTGAATCCTCTTGTTTCATCAAAACGGTAAGCGGCCTTCATCAACCCTAAATTACCTTCATTGATTAAATCTTCCAGTGAAAGACCGTAATTTTGGTAGGACTTAGCGACGCTTACCACAAATCGTAGGTTTGCGCTTACTAATCTCTTCAATGCGCGTTGATCGTTTTGCTTAATTCTCTGTGCGAGATCAATTTCTTCTTCGGGTGTAAGCAATTGAACTCCACCGATCTCTCTTAAATAGTTTTCCAGAGATTGATTCTTACTTATGAAAAAGTCGCTCACCTAAATTACTCCAATATTTTAAATTCGTTTTTATATAATTCTGATATATTTTATTAATTATTATAAACTTATACATTAGACTAATACTAATTAATTTACGCAGATATTGCAAACGTAATTTATTCTGGCATTATTTCAATCACTCTGCTTACCTGCATTCGGTTTTTTGATGCTTTTTAGTTGATCCTGGTACTTTTTTAGATCACCTTCCAGCACTTTTATCTCCTCAATGAGTTTGTTCATCTCATCATCAGGGCCGGCGTTCCGGTTATTTTCTTCAACAACTTTATGATAGAGTCTTCCCCCTAATTCAACCAATTTCTCTTCGATCTCTTTCCGGATTCCGAGTATATCTATCTTTACTCTTCCGATTCGGGTATACTCTACTGTCAGATCACTCGCTGATTGAAACCCTTCAATCAAACCTTTTTTCAAATTTTCCCATAAAGTTATCATTTTAATTCGATCTTATCAACAATTCCAACGATAGAGGCATCCGCTAATGCCGGTTTTTTACTTAACGGAATTACCGCTTCGTAGGCTGTGACGAAATAAACGGTTTCCCCCACTCCGGCCCCGACAGTATCAACCGCGACTATCGGGCTTCCGGCATCCTGCCTATAAATATCTATCGGCTGAATTATTTGCAACTTCAGCCCTTCAAGATTTTTATCTTTCTGAGTGGCCCAGATTGTACCAATGATCCGTGCTAATTCCATAATTAATGTTCTGTTAAATCCAGTTTATCAATGATGCCGGAAACCACCGCATCAACGGGTTTTCCTTCAGTTAAGGCAGACTGACGGGCGGAACTTCCGGTAGTGATGAGTACTATCTCTCCAACTCCGGCGCCAACACTGTCTGCGGCAACCACATAGGTGCTCTTTAAAGAATAATCCAGTTCCACGTGGCGGACAATTAACAATTTTAATCCCACCAGCTTCTCGTCTTTCCGGGTAGCCCAGATTGTTCCGACAACTTTTCCAAGTATCACGCTATCCCCTGTCTCTAAATTATTTTATCAAGAAAACTTTTTCCAAATCCCGTTGACCCGACATTAAAATATTCCGCAAGAGTGGCCTGAAGATCAGCAAATGATTCCCGTACGCCGATATTCTGATCTTTTTTTAAAGCCGGCCCAAATGTCACGACAGGAACGTATTCCCTTGAATGATCCGTACTTGTTGTCGTCGGGTCGTTACCATGATCTGCGGTAAAAACAACCAGGTCATTTTCCGTTAACCTGGATTGAAAATCCGGCAGCCAGGAATCAAATTCCTGCAGAGCAGAATAAAATCCCCGCGGATTATTTCTATGCCCCCACAGCATATCAAAATCAACCAAATTCGCCATTATAAAACCGGATTCTGTTTCTTCCATTTCATTCAATATCGCCGTCATTCCCTCAGCATTTGTTTTAGTATTCACGCTCTTCGCGATACCCGCTCTTGCATAAAGATCATTTATCTTGCCGATTCCAACAGTGGGAATGCCGGTCTCCGTAAATATTTGGTGTATAGTTTTCGAAAACGGTTCAAGAGAAAAATCTTTTCTGTATTTGGTGCGCGCGAAATCAACCGCGCTGTTACCATCAAAAGGTCGCGCGATTACTCTCGCCACCGCATGTTCACCGGTTAGCATATCTCTCGCGATTTGACACAGCTCATATAATTTTTCAAGCGGAATAATCGAATCATGCGCTGCTATCTGGAAAACAGAATCAGCGGAAGTATAGACAATCGGTTTGCCCGTCTTTACATGTTCATCCCCGAGCTCTTTAATAATTTCTGTACCCGATGCGGGAATGTTTCCCAGTATTTCGAGACCGGTTAATTTCGTAAATTCATCAATGACATCCGCGGGAAACCCTTTTGGATAGGTCGGAAACGGTTTGTCGAGGATCAACCCCGCTAATTCCCAATGTCCTGTCGTTGAATCTTTTCCGGGAGAAATTTCCGCCATTTTCCCATAATTCCCGTCAGCCTGCAGATCAGAACGGAGCCCTTTGATTGAAAAAATTTTTCCTAATCCCAATTTTTCAAGGTTCGGTAAATGCAATCCGCCAACATTGTCAGCAAGATTGCTTAATGTGTTGCTTCCTTCATCTCCATAAATACCCGCATCGGGAAGCTCCCCGATCCCCACACCGTCAAGAATAATTACAATAGCCCTTTTCATCAATACTCCATTGAGTCTCAGTTCCGGTCCAATTCAAAAATCTTTATATTAATATCCAACTTGCTTAATTTGCAATTATCATAATCATTAAATTTTATAAATAGCATAAAGTTTCATCTGTGCTGCTTTGAAACGCATCATTGCATATGATCAAATATATCATTTTAAAATATGACTAAATCTGGTTTTTGATTTCGCCCACAAACCCTTTTTGCGGAGGATCAATTCATTAATTTCGGGCAACCTTTTCTCCGTTTCAACTATCCCTTGAGCAATCAGATGATCTATCTGTTCGAAGGCGCTCCAGGTTATATTTCCGATTCTGGGCGAGATAACCAGATCAGCCTCTCCAAGAGTCAACTCATTAATTTTTCGTGTCGCCGCCATATTTGACCTGATGATAATATCAATCACATTATCAAATCCATTTTCCGCGTAAGTTGAGAGTGATACATCCAGGGCGATAATTATGTCAGCCCCTAATTCTCTCGCCGCATTAATCGGGAAATTGGCGCTGACGGATCCGTCAACAAGCAAATAACCATTATATTCAACAGGTGGAAGGAATCCCGGAATAGCTGAACTCGCCTGTATCGCTTTTCTGATTTTGCCTGATTTAAAAACAATATCTTTTGCAGACCTCAAATCGAGCGCCGCGCAGGCAAATGGTATTTTTGTATTTTCTATTAATTCATCTTTTACGAGAGCGTCTAAGGCAATCTCCAGGCGTTCCGCCTTCATCAGACTGACACGGTGAGCCGCGAGATTGATAATCAACCGGCGCTTAATTTCACGGCTTAGCTGATGCAGAATGTCTTCCGGTTCATATCCCGGCTGCTGACGAAAAAAATTATCATCAAGTGAACGAAACTTATCACTCTTTATGAATTCAGTGAACTGCTTTTTCAGGTGATTCGCGTCCGGTGTCTGGGCAAATGAGGCACCAACGATGGCGCCCATACTCGTTCCTACAATTACATCGACAGGAATTCCATGGTCCTGAAGGACTTTTAGAATGCCTATGTGTGCCAGTCCCCTTGCTCCGCCACCGCCCAATACCAGGCCAATCTTTATTTTACGGCCCATAAAAACAATCTCATTCCGTAATAAATTATCCAGCTTACCTATTCAGTGAACAAAGTTGTAATCCAGTCAAATTTAGCAAAAGAAGTTAATAAAATTATGTTCTTTTTTCTACTTTTCTTTGATGAAATAGAAGAGATTGCATTATTTTCTCGCAACTTTTTGGTGTTTTATAACAATTGATGGCAAATCGCATACATTATAAATACTTTATTTTGAGTGAACTATGGTAAAGACAATGACCCTCATAACTCTGATTCAATACATATTCTTATTACAAACATCTTCCCATTCTTCAACTTCTTACTTCCCACTTCAGACGCGTCACGGTGCGTCTCTACTCTTTTATCTTTTTTCTTTTATCTTTTTTCTTAACTTCCTACTTCTTACTTTCTTTCTCATCCCAATCATTTAATCAGTTTAATCATAGTTCAGACAATTATCCATCAGAAAAGGATCAAGTTCAGAAATTAAAGTTTTTTTTCAAATTTTATGAATTTGCGATCTTCTTTTGCCATGGCATGCGCTTCATAAAATGATATTTTCGTAACATCGGGAATCACAGCCTGATTCATCTCCCACTCTTTCATATCCTGTAAACATCTTTTTAAGAGTACCACATCTAAATCGCGGCTCTTAATTTCCGGTATCACTCCGGCAGGCCCAAACCATCCGCTCCCAAAATTATTGGTATTATGAGCAGCGAATCCGGCGATTTTATTTCCCTCGCGCACAATATGCATACTTACCGGGTAGGAAAAGTAAACTCTTTCGCCTTCTTTCAGACATTCTTTAAAATTTTCTGCCAGAAAACTTATAATTTCATCACGTTGTTCATAGGTGACTCTGCTAAAATAATAATTCTGTTTATTGAAATTACGCTCATCCGGGGTTGTATCAAAATTCTGTTCTTGCAGAGTTACGACCAGATTCATCGATTCCGCAATCATACTAAACCCGAGACTCCTGATAAAAGCCAGCGCATCAGAATAGCGGGAATCAATTCCCGGCATATAATAATTGTCCGGGATTGTCGTGATTTTTACGCTTTTCACACCTGAATTCCTAAATTTTTCGTCCAGTATCTCATAGAGATTTTTGGCAATCCCCTTATGTCGGTGTGCAGCGGAAACCGCGAACAATTTCAGAAACGCGGTTTTTTCACCATCAGCTTCCCTGATCAAACCCTGCATGAAACCTGTCAGCGAATCGCCTTCCCAACAGGTAAGAACGAGCTCCGGATCATAATCCGGGTCTTCCAGTATTTTTTCCCTGAGAAGCGGCACTGAAAAGGAATCAAATGTCAGGTTTTCTATGAGTAATTTTAGGATTAAGCCGATATATTCTTCTTTGAATGCCCTGATCTTACACATTTTTTCTCCGTGATCTATGTATCGGAAATAAATATACGAAGCGATCAAAAAACGTTCAAAGAAAAATAATTAATGCGTTTGTTGTCCGGCAAATCTTATTTATTGCCACGAGTCTGAAGTTCAATTTTCACTGACGGAAAAATTTTTGTGAATAATATCTATCCAAAAACATATAAAACACTAAAACAACAATTGAAAAAAGAATGATAAAGAGTGGACTGCCGACGGAAAAATCATTAATCGATTTGGGAATTACAATATGGGGAAGCCGGTCTTTTAAATTGATGATACCATCGATATTTTTGCTAATAGTGTCGTTTAAATGATATAAATCTGATTCCTGGTTTGTTAAAAACATAGGTGATTGACCTGAAAATGCAATGGAAATTGCAATGACAGCAAGCAGTAAAAGAGAAATATAAGTAAGCCAATCTCGTTTTTTGACGCTTTTGCGGGGAGTCGCTAAAATTCTTGCTTCAACACCCTGAAACTGTCCTTGATCGACCGGAATGGGGCGTAATTTTTTTAGCATGGCATGGATTTCGACTGACTGTTCAATCATTAACCGGCAGGACTTACATCCTTCGATATGCAGCAGTCTGTCATGTTTCAATGATCCAGTGCCTTCCAAAAGATATATTTCTATCTCAGACTCTGAAATATGCCTTTTCACATGAGCTCCTCTGTGGTAAATTCACTTAAAAGAATCTCCCGCATCTGGCTTCTTCCCCGAAACAGATGTGTTTTTATTGTGTTGTGTGGAATTTCTAATATCCCGGCAATTTCGGAAACACTAAATTCATTGAGATAATACATTGAAATCACCAAACTCTGAATAAGAGGTAAGCGGTCAATTGCCGCCCATAATATTGATTGTAAATTACTGTTTTCAAGTTCAGGTTCTATCTGCTCAGCGCTTTTTGTAGTCCATAACCTCATTAGCTCTGAATTTTCATCATTATTAATACCAGGTTTTTCTAAATCACCGGCTGTATAAACGATCTGTTTTTTCCGAAGATAATTTAAGCAAGTGTTATACACAATCTTATACAGCCAGGTCGTAAATTTACCTCGTCCTTCATAGGTTTGGATATTATAATATGCCTTTACAAAGACATCCTGGGTTAACTCCTCGGCGGCTTCTTTTTTGCGCACCATTTGCATGGCGATTGTAAACACATAGTCCTGATGCATCTGCATAAGAGACTTTAGCGCCTTTGTATCGCCTGTTTTAAGCTGATCGATTAACTCAAGTTCTGTCATCACATCCAATTAGACATGTTATTAATTAAAAGGGTTTCAGAAAAAAATTAAAAAAATTGAAACCGTTCCGTGAAACCCCCTGTCTTATAGTACAAAACCAAACAGGAGGAAATCAATGCGCGCGGAAATATTAGTTCCTTTAACCTTTTTCATTTCGGTTTCTGTTGTCATCTATCAATATTTTCGTAACCGCCATATTGAAAAGATGAGTATAATTGAAAAAGGAATCGGAGGAGATGAACTCAAGCATCTCCTCGGCCATTACAAGAAGAATTCAAACAATCTAAATCTTGTAAAAATCGGAATTATTTTAATCGGTATCGGATTGGCCATCCTCATCGGAAATTTTATGCCGGAAGATTCGAATGAACAGGTCACACTGAGTCTTATATTTCTTTTCCCGGGACTAGGCCTGCTGATATTCTATCATTTTTTTCAAAAAAATGAGGGAGAAACCGAATAGGTTTCTCCCTATACATCAGGCCGTGTCTGCTCACCGGAAGCTTTATTGATAATTTCCCGTCAGTCATTGATCAGATTTTTTAACTCTTCCGGTGAAAAAACCGGCAGGCTGCAGGTATAATTTTGACAAACATACGCGCTTACTTCTCCATTAACAGCTTCCTTACCCCGCAAAAGTGAATTTGTTATCATTGAACGCGTTTCACCCGGGGTGATAATCATCAGCACTTTATTTGGTATATACGATTCATTGACTGCATCCAGGTATGGATTAATTTCCGCATTCTGTGGCCTAGCGATTAATATTTCCTTCGGTTTGTCAATATAAAAATCGAGCGCGTTCAAATAGCTTGCGTAGCCGTAAGGATTAACCGAAAACTCTTCTCCGTATTTCTTAAATATATCCTCACATATTTTTAGCAGAGTATTATCATCAGTGATAGAAAATATCCTCAAATTATTTAAGATCATAATCCCCGTCCCTGAAGGAATCGATTGGTCGGTGTCATCCTTCAGCCTTTTGAACAGTTCTTCCTGCTCATTTGATGTGTAATAATACCCTCCGTTTTCCGGATCCAGAAAATTCCGATTCACGTATTGGGTTAACTCAAATGCCCATTTTAAATAATTATCATCAAATAACGCTTCATATGAATCGAGAAGTCCCTTTATCAGATTGGCATAATCATCCAGATAACCGCTGTATTTCGCCGTACCAGTTTTATATGTCCGAAACAAAGGTCCATTTTTGAAAAGAACTTTTTTCATGAAATCTATATTTTTTTCAATCATAATACGATACTTGTCATTTCTTTCTATCTGATAGGCGCGCGCATAAGCAGAAAGCATCAATCCGTTCCAGGAAGTTAGGACTTTATCATCCAGCCCGGGTCTGATACGATTTTCCCGATCATTTAAAAGGATTTTTTTCCCGTCGGCAATAATATTTTTTATTTCATCCCCGGTCTTCCTGTATTTTTTTTTCAGAGCATCGATTTCACCTGAAACATGCAGAATATTAGTCCCTTCAAAATTACCTTTTTCAGTGACACCATAATAAGAACAGAATATTTCACCATTCTCATTTTCAAGCAAATTTAGAATTTCATCTTTTGTCCATACATAGAATTTCCCCTCCTCACCTTCGCTGTCAGCATCCAGACTGCTGTAAAATCCGCCTTCATCTGAATATAATTCTCTAGAAACGAACTCGAGAATATTAAACGCGACATTCTTATAAAAATCGTCACCCGTGAGCAGATATGTATCCAGATAGAGCGGCGCCAATTGCGCGTTATCATAAAGCATTTTTTCGAAATGCGGGACTAGCCAGCGTTCATCAACCGAATACCGGGCAAATCCTCCGCCGATCTGATCATAAATTCCGCCATTTGCCATATTCTTCAGCGTAAAGGTCACCATATCAAGATATTCTTTATCATGGTCTTTGTTGTATTTTCTCATAAACAAATTCAAGACCTGAACAGCCGGGAATTTCGGAGCATGGCCAATTCCGCCAAAATCCGGTTCATAGTGTTGCTTCAGCCCATTTATGGCCTTATCAAACACTTCCGGCCCCGGAAGTTCATCACCCTGAACTTCTTCCATGGAATGATTAAATGCTTCATGTACCTGCTGCAAACTCTTATCAAGTTTATCTTTTTCATGGTGATAAAACTCCGCGACCGACTTTATCAATCGTTTAAATCCCGGCCTTCCATACCGGTCCTCCGGCGGGAAATAGGTACCTCCGTAAAATGGCTTTTGATCGGGTGTTAAAAAAACGCTCATCGGCCAGCCGCCGCTGCCGGTATACATCTGCACATATGTCATATAAATTTGATCAATATCAGGCCTTTCCTCACGGTCAACTTTGATATTTATGAATAATTCATTCATTATTTTGGCAGTCTCTTCATCTTCAAAGGACTCTTTTTCCATCACATGACACCAGTGACATGCCGCGTAACCGATGCTGAGGAAAATCGGTTTATCCTTTTCCTTTGCCAGTCTCAGGGCTTCCTCACCCCAGGGATACCAGTTGACCGGGTTATGCGCGTGTTGCAAAAGGTATGGGCTTGTTTCGCTGATTAAGTGATTTGTATATTCATGCATTGTAGTATCCTCAGATTTATTTTTATCCGGACCGCAGGCTAAGGCTAATAACATTATTGGCAAAAAATGATTCAACAATTTGCTTACATCCATCATTATGATAATTTTTGATTAATACGCAATTCTTAGGGTGGGTATTTCCATAGATATGGTGTCAGAGAGATAATAATAAAGAAAGATGAATGAAATCCTGAATTATTTTCAGGAATGATCATTCCCTATTAACATCTTTATTTAGAAACATGTTTAAAAAAATGGGTGTAGTAAAGCCGTCAAAACTATAAATCTTTTTTAGGATTCCAATGTTTCCAAACCTGTCCGACAAGATCCGGACCGGGTTTAAGTGTTTTTTTACCCGGCTGCCACCCTGCGGGACAAACTTCAGCCCCTTTTGTTTTCCTGACATGCTGAAAAGCCTGGACCTGTCGGATCGTTTCCCTGATATCACGGCCAACGGGAGGGGTCATTACCTCCATAGCCTGAATGACTCCGTCCGGGTCAATGATAAAACGTCCCCGGAGCTCGACTCCGGCAGCTTCATCATAAACGCCATAAACTTTCCCGAGATTTCCCGGTCCGTCCGATGCCATATGAAACGGGATATCCCTTCCAATCATCTTTGAGAGTTCCTGATCGTTCCATGTTTTATGCACAAATACACTATCCACACTTACTGAAATAACTTCCACTCCCAATTTTTGTAATTCTACATATTTTTCAGCGACCGCTGAAACTTCAGTCGCTCAGACGAAGGTAAAATCACCCGGGTAGAAACAGAGTAATACCCAGCGCCCGAGGAAATTTGAGAGTTTGATCTCTGTAAATTTTCCCTGAAAATACGCCGGCGCCTCAAAATCCGGCGCAAGGGATCCAACTTTTGCTGTGATCATATAATTCTCCTTATTTTCATCCCGGTCTTTTCTTAGCTCATCCTTACCCTTAGCACCGACCACATATCCTATAGGCCGGGCACAACCAATTTTGCTTTCAGCCATAGTCAGTCTCCTCCCGTAATCAAATAACCTACTACACCCGTTTTAATTTAATCATAATAACCTGATATCGAAAGTGCTAATTAATTTACTGATTCATCCCTTTTAGCCCGAAAGCTTAAAAGGTGTTTTTAATTTTGGAAATAGAACTAGTCAGGTTTAAATTATGTTAACCGTAGTTTTATGTAGTATTATTTTAATTAAAGTCACACTATCAGGATAAATGTAAAATCGCAATGGGAATTGTTTTGCCTGGCCTAATTCTGCTTATATTACTCTCGATCTATCTTGTGGGGTTAGCCGTTCTAAGCAACGGTTTGAACCATCTTGGGATAAAGGAAAGAACTGATAAAAAACCGCGTGTAAGTGTTATCATCTCTGCCAGAAATGAAGAGAAGAATCTTTCCGCGGCGCTTAAATATCTTTCCGCGCAGTCATATCCAAAAGACCTGATTGAGTTTATTATCGTGAATGACCGATCGACTGACAGAACGGAAGAAATCATAATCAAATACTGCGCAGATGATCCCAGGTTCAGATTGATCACGATAAAAGACCGCCTTCCAGGATTCGCCCCAAAGAAGAGGGCAATTGATACCGCGATTAAATCCGCGAAAGGTGAAATTATTCTGCTGACCGATGCGGATGGCAGGCCCGGTTCGCGATGGGCAGAGACAATGGTTTCCTACTTTACCGGTAATACTGATATGGTTCTCGGCTATGCTCCCTATGCTTCTTCAGACTCCGGTTCGTCCATTCAAAAAATGCTCGCCATCGAATATCTGTCTCATGCCGCAATTGCCGCGTCTAGCACCGGTTTAGGATATCCCGTTACCTGTGTTGGAACAAATATGGCATATCGAAAAAAACTATATATTGAAATCGGTGGATTTGGGGAATTCGAACCTTATATCTCAGGAGATGATGACCTTTTCCTGACCCGTGTCAGAGAAGCCGGAAAATACAGAATCCGGTACGCGCCCGGTAAAACAGCGCATGTCTACAATGATCCGCCGGAGACCCTGAGTTCTTTTTTTCATCAGCGGATGCGTTATGCCAGCAAAGGATTTGATTATCCGGTTAAAGTCACTCTCGGATTAATCTCTCTTTTCGCTTTCAATCTGATGATATTTACCGGTATCTCAACCTATTTTTTTAGTCCTCTGTTTTTTAAAACTGCTCTTTTTGTGTATGCGGCAAAAACACTTTCAGAGTTTCTGTTTATGAAAAAAGCCGCCCGCGTATTGAATGACATGCGCAATCTCGATGTTTTTTTCCTTGCCGCGCTGTTACATATCCCTTATGTCATTTTTTTTGGGATTGCCGGGCAGTTTAAACAATTTAGATGGGCTGAAGCTAGCGTGGAAAGCGCGTTACAAACCGATTCGACGCAGAGCGCCTGAATCTTGTCTTAAAAATTACAAACTATTTCTATATAATTATGGATGCGAATTTGATAACCGAGTTAAGTCTGGTTTTAGGGATCGCTTATTTTTTCACCGCGCATTACCTGATGAGTCAAAAATCCCCTCAAAAAACAGAACCAAAAAAGCTGCCTGAGATTTCTATTCTGGTTGCGATGAGAAATGAAGAAAAAAACATTGCCCAATGCCTTCATTCACTCGAAGAACAGAATTATCCCGTTCATCTTTTCAGGGTAATAATAATTGATGACCGGTCAGATGACAGGTCAGTTGAGATTACCGCAGAGTTTGTTAAAAGAAATGAAAATTTTCGATCAATATCTATTCAGGAAGATTTAGATGGATTACATGGTAAAATGAATGCTCTTTCTCAGGCACTGGAGCAAGTTGAATCCGATATTGTGTTGATTACCGACGCCGATTGTATCGTACCAAATTCATGGATCAGAACCTACGCTTCATATTTCAATCAAAATACCGGCATGGCCGGTGGATTAACAGCCCTTGTTCCCCTGGAATTTATGACCGTAAGAGATGATTCTATGTCTCTATTCGCTAAAATTCAGGCATTAGACTGGCTATTTTTACAGTCCATTGCCTCGGGCACAAGCAATGCCGGAAAACCTGTGACCATTTTAGGAAATAATTTTGGATTTAGAATGTCCGCCTATCACGAGACCGGAGGATTTAAAAAACTGGGATTTTCTATAACAGAAGATTTCGCGTTGATGAAGGCAATTGAGAAAACAGAAAACTGGGAAATAATACATACTCAGGATGCAGCCAATACTATTTTTAGTTCCCCGGTCAAAACAATGAAGGACTTTTATCAGCAAAGGCAGCGATGGATATCCGGCGGAAAATCTGCCCGGCCATGGGGTTATTTCCTGATGACGTTATCGTTAATTGCGCATATCTCTATAATTCTGGTATTTTCATTTTCACAATGGAATGCAAGCGCGGGAGCCGGGATAGGGTTTATTTTAGGAATTGATTATTTAATGATAAAACAGCAAACCAGAAGATTGAACATTAAATATTTAAACCGATATTTTCTCCACTTTGAGATTTTTTATATCTTATACACGGTTATATTTGGAGTGCTTTTCTTTATTCCAAAAAAAATTGTTTGGAAGGATCGTTCCTACTGAAAAAAAAGGAGCGTGACGCTCCTTTTTTTATTCGATTAGTTTATCTCTTTCCAGATTCCACTGAACCCAACTGTTCTTCGCATCATCCGCAATGTCAAACTCTGATTTCTGGAAGGTGCCATCAGGTTTTACCATTATCTGCTGCTGGGCTTTAATAATCTCAAACCACTCTTCCAAAGTTACCTGTTTTGGCCCTTGTATCTGTTCCGGACCTTTAATCTGCTGAGGCGGCCCCGGCTTCTTCTGCGGTTCGACGGTACCCATTTGCCATCCAGGAGAACCAACACCCACGCTGCCTTCGTAAACTTTTACGAGTGTCGTTGAATCGGCTTCAGCATCCATTCTGTAAATGGTACCTCTTATAGCCACAACCGCGGAAGGACCTCTGAGTTTCCATTTGTCAGAAGATTTGGTGAGCTTCTTTACGTTCGCCCAAAGCTTTCCTATTGAAAGCTCTGACTGAACATTCTTTTCCTTGTCCGAAATGCTGGCTTTTTCGATGGTGTAAATACTCTGCTCATCGATTCTGACGATGCTGCCGTCCTTAAATTTAATCTCGCAGCGTGACTGGGGTTGTGTTTTAACTTTGTCCCCTTCAAACAGATTCATATTAAATACTGCTTTGGACATCTGTTTTTCGCCCACCTTAAGGACAAGAACATTGCCGAGCGGGAAACTGATCTTTGCCACGCCTTCCTTGTTCTGGAAAGTATAAGAACTTAGTATTATTGCCATACCAAGTGCTATAACAATAAGGAATGATATTTTATATTTCATTCTTGCCCCCGGTTCTATTTTACCCTTACCAAATCACCGGTATCGAAACCACCACCGCCTTTAACTATAGCTTTGGCTGCTTTTCCACCCGCTACATCACTCACAATCTGAATTTGTCCAATTTTTCGTTCTTCCGAGCCAAGCGACAGCCCTGTATCCGGATCAATCAGATCTTCCCCCGGACGAAAAACCCAAAATACCATACCGCTCATCACACCGCTCTGCGAACCTGGCTTCATGAAGACGGTTCCGTCATCATTCGCTTTGATAATTTTCCCCTGCCACGGGATAGTTTGCATCCCCGATGTGATTATCTCGACGCATTCGTTAACAGATTTTCTCGCGGCTTTTCCAAGAATTGTATTATCCCATGTGGATGAATTATGAAAATCAATACCTTCCACGCCTACATTATCCAGGCTGGTCGTTGATTCTTCACCGACCGCTTGTTTTGATGTAATTATCTCACCTGTAGTGGTGTTAACAAGCCTGATATCTACTACTGACCGGGCTGAATTTTTTTCCACTCCTAATCGAAAACCGCTCAGCTTACTCAGTCCGCCTCCGATTTTATTTTCTTTAGTACCAAATTCACTCACACTACCCGTAATCATCAGTTCTACGCCCAGAAGCTGACCAACTTTTGCCGCTGACTGTTCGGTAACTGCTCCACTCAGGCCAAGCCCCTGCTCCTTCAATATCTGGTCCAGCTCCGCCCGTTCAATCACGATAAATTTTTTACTTTCGACAAGAGCTGTTACAAGCATATCCGACAATCCGCTGCCGATATTATGCCCATACTGCGCCTTATCTTCAAAATTAAAAACAGCGACTCGCTTTTTTAAACCTGCTAGGTCCTGTGCATTCGCAAAGGATAGAAGGAAGATAAAAGAAAATAAACCCACAAAAAGCTTTATTTTACCTGTCATCTAAGGCCTCCACTCTGATTAACCCCGCCATCACCGGATATTATTTTAGCGGTGACTTTGTTTTGTGTTACAGATACGATTTCGAGATTGAGTCCCTCAATCGTCTTGTTTGATAATTCAGCGGCAACGGTTTCTGCTTTTTGAGTTATTTCAATATCAAACAATGCCGTTCCGGATTCAAAGCTTCTCTGATACACTTTTTTAAGTCCTCGCACATAATACGGAAGACTGTTTTTTAAAGTGTTTAACTGACTAAAGTTACTAATATTCAATATCTGCAGCTGAATTTGACGTGTTTCAAACTGATTCTTCTGAAATTTCTCGATAATTTTGTTTTTTAATTCGACCGCTGACTGTTTTGCGGCTTTTTCCAAAGCGAGCGTGCTTCCGGTTAACTCATCAATATGCGCGTTAACTCCGCGCGCACTGCTTGTCGCCATCACAACCGCGTCATCAGCGCGTACAGCGCGTACGGTCAAATTGGCATTGCAGGATTTCATTCCCGACGACTGCATAACCGGGGGTTGTGTCACCGTAGTTCTCGCTGTGCCGATTATTAAAATTTCCGCGCCGCTTCGCTTGGCGATGTTGGCGGCGGCCTGAGAATCTCCCGTCATTGCGGCGCTTAATACATCCTGTGCGACATTCGACTTTGCTGTAGCCGCATCTACAAACGGGAATCCAAAGGACATTAATTCATTCATCAAAGCCGTTTCGGTTGTGTTCAATTCGGAGACAATCCGGCCGTGATACTGGCCGATATTTTGCTCATCGATGACTACCATTAATCGCGGCATTCCTTCACTTTTTAAAACCGTCAATATCCCCTGAAGGTCATTTTTTAAATTTCCGGCCTTAACCACAGCCCGTACTGTTACTTCGAGTGAATTATCCGGCCGCTGATTCGTCCCAATAACATCATAATTTTGCACGTATCCGGTCGTCCGTGAATAGATATTATCTTCAAGCGTCATAAAATTTTCTGTGACCGTGTTCGCGTCAATAATCGTACCAACAACCTGTTCAACCGCTTTTCTCAGAGCGTCATTAACACCATCTTCCCTCGCTTTGACCATATCACCGCTTAGAATTGCTCCGAATCCGGTCGCCACTACGGTTTTGGTATCATCCGGCGATTCTCCGGCCGAACTTCCGGGATATTGCGATAAAACCAGGCTTGTAATCGAAAACACTAAAAAGACAATCGTAAAAATTTTTTTCATATCGCTAATCCATTTCAATTTATTTAAACGGGGAGGAAAATCCTCCCCCTGACTTTAAAACTTGGATTTCAAATTTCTAATAATGTTAAGCGACTCCGCACCTGATACAACCTGGAGAGGTTTAAAAGTACCATCTTCTAAACCCGGCATAATTCCCCTTGTTGATACAACCATGATGGAGTTAAATACCGGTGAAGTATTCAGGACATCTGCAAATGGAGACATTTCTCCGAAAAATTGTGTTTCCATTTTGGGATCATCCCATGCTTTCCTAAGAAAATGTTCAATCAATCTGGCAAATTCAGCACGATTTACTTTTTCGTTGGGGCGGAATGTACCATCGGGGTACTTATCAATGATTCCCAGTTGAAGACTCTTGTCAATAAAAGATTTTGCCCAAAAATCTTCCGCCACATCGGTCGCGGCCCATTCAGGGGCGCCGGGTGCCGTTTCACGTTTCCCCATCATCGTCTGTCCGGGAGCCTGGAAACCTATTTTTTGCTGTGATGGTGATTGCCTGAAGATTTTTTCGACTGGTAATTCGGTGACAAACAGAATGGCTACATCAGCGCGGGTAATTTCTTTTTGAGCCGCTATTTTCCTTAATTCTGGCGACTGACCGGCAACCGCGGCCTGATATTCCGCCAGTTCCTTAATTGCCTTGCTTGCCCGCATATCAGTATTGTCTATTTCAAGAATTTTCTGGAATGCAGTTTGCGCTTCGATATATTTGCCCCATTGTTTGTAGGCAACACCCATCCAGTAATAAGCGTCTTTTTTTACACCCTTCTTATCTTTGACGGATTTTGAGCCATTGACATCATCAACAGCGTCTTTTAACTCATTCACCGCATCTTCAAATTTATTCTGAGCGATGTAAAGACGTCCTTTTGCTACTTTTGCGGGTATCCAATCACCATCTTTGCTGAGTGATTCCTTAATCAGAGCCTCAGCGCCCGCGAGATCGCCTTTTTCCAATTTCACGATTCCAAGCCCCTCATAAGCCGGAGCAAAATTTGCTTTTAAGCCTTTGGCAAGATTAAATTCACGTTCCGCACTACTGAGGTCATTATTATTTAAAAATTTCACACCTTGATTGTAATGATATTCCGGAGTATCCAGAATAGATTCCGCTTTTCTCTCCTTAGGCGCGGCGCATCCCTGAAAAATAAAAACAGAAGCAACAAATAACACGAACAATTTTATCATAGCATTTCGCATGTTTTTTCTCCTGTTAATCTAAAATGATCATTACTTTGCACTGTTCCATAAAATTTAGGTTTTTTGCTGCCGCCATTATATTCGCGGCATCAGCATTGCTGATCACAACATCAGCTTTATTTGATCCGGATACTTTAAGACCTTTAACAATCACAGGATTATTGGTTACCCGTTCATTGGCTTTCGCCCGATTCAGATCCTTATCATACCCTACTACACCAATCTGCACAGCATAATCACGACTTACATAACCGGTACCATATACTTCATTACCGCTTTCATCCACTATTTTCGGCGCCATCGCCGGCCGGAGTCCTAAACCCCGGGCATCGATAATTAACCCTGTATATACCGCGTTTTGATATGTTGGTTGAGGCTGAGCGGCATTGTACATCATGCCGGGATTCACACCGCCAAGCTGTTGAGGCAACAATGCGTCAAGTAAAATACCGCTGATGGGGATTTCAACATCGACTTCTACACTTCCATCACTTAGATATCTTGTGTCTACCTTTCTAAAGTTTTTCACTACACCGCTGACTTTCGATGTAATCACATCACTCTCGACCATGGCATTTCTCACAATCGTTTCTGATGTTAGATTCATTCCTTTTACGGTTTCCAGCAATTGACGCAGAGCATCCATTTCCCCCGCCCTGATTGCACCGGCACGCTGTGCCGCCAAAGGTACATTAGGATTGGGAGCTCCGATACCGGTTGCCCGAATAATCTGATCCTGCCAATTCACTGTACCAGCATTGGGAACCTGCTGATAGATTTGCGCATTCAGCACTATAAATGAAAACAAAACTGTTATTATGATTCCCAACAAAAAATAAGACCTTCTCATGAAATCCTCCATACATTAATTTATGTGCAAAATTAGAGACGGTTCTGGTGAAGATGAGTTCAATTAAAAGAATTGGTGTGCTTGAGTCTGTGATAAACGTCACCAGGCACGCTGATATTTGGCTCTTTTTCAGTTAAATTGTGTCTCATGAACCCGAACACTTTCTTTATATGAAAAAGCCTATCTATCGGACTTTAGAACATTTATCACATTGATAAGAGCGGGAGACGGGGTTCGAACCCGCGACGTCCAGCTTGGGAAGCTGACATTCTACCACTGAATTACTCCCGCCATAATTTGTTAAATTTAGATGATCACCCAATTCATGTCAAGTAATTTAAATGATTGAATAACAGGCTGATCCTAAAGATTCTGCATACATACATGCGCAAAAACTTTAGCGTCATTGACAAGACTTTGAATGACACAATATTCATTAGGCTGATGGGCGAGATCATCGATTGTGGACCAAACCGCCACATTGAAACCTGCGCGTCTGAAAATTGCGGCAACAGTACCGCCGCCAATACCCATTGCTTTGGCGTCCGTGCTGTAAACATCCTTGACCGCTTTTTTCAGGGCGACAACCACCGGGGCGTCAACCGGTGTCGCTGGAGCGGCCTGCTCTTTTTGTTCGGTCGAAATCTCTA
The DNA here is from genome assembly GCA_050178385.1 of Calditrichaceae bacterium. Taxonomy (GTDB): domain Bacteria; phylum Calditrichota; class Calditrichia; order Calditrichales; family JBFXGD01; genus JBFXGD01. The sequence continues at coordinate 24,781 of JBFXGD010000003.1, read as the reverse complement.
TATTTACATTGAATTTTTTCTCGATCCCCTCACAGATATTTTTTACCCTGCCCAGCACATCTTCAATTGAGTATTCCGGTAGTATCCGGCAGTCCAGATAAAATACATCATCACCCGGAATCGTATTGATATTTGGCACATTCGATTCCTTTTTTGTCGGTTCAAATGTACTGATTGGCGGGTCAAACACCGGATCTGACGCACTGAACAACTGATGTAGCTGATCAAGTTCAACAACAAGACTGGAAGCAGCCTTGAAGGCGTTGATGCCCTTCTCGGGCATACTGGCATGCACCTGTTTGCCGCGTGTTTTGAATTTGATCCATAAAATTGATTTTTCCGCGACTTCTATCATGCTTGAATCGGGTTCTCCCGCATCTGGTACGATAAAAATATCTTCTTTTTTAAAAAGATCGGAATGATTCTCAATCATAAATTCAAGGCCGAAGCGGCTTCCCGTCTCTTCGTCTGAAACCAATAAAATCGCAAGGTTATTTTCAGGCTGAATACCTTCATCTGTAAAGGCTTTTGCTGTCATAATAGCACTGACAAGCCCCTGGTTATTGTCTTCAGTCCCGCGACCATATATTTTTCCGTTTTTAATCACTGCTTCAAAAGGATTTGTATCCCATTTTGACAGATCACCCTCGGGAACAACATCCAAATGCGCCATAATCCAAACGGTGCGATTTCTGTTCTTTCCGGGAACTCTCGCAACCAGATTAGGACGCAATCCCCCCGGAACGGATGGATCAGGAGCAGGGTATTCTTCGATTTCCTCAACACCTATTGCTTTTAAGTAATCTTTGATAAATTCTGCTTTTTCGCTCTCCCCACTGCCATTGTTCAAAGGTCCCAATGATTTAATAGGAATAATATTTTTCATTAATTCAACGGCTTCCGTCCCAAGGTCATCAATCTGACGGTTAAGTTTTGCTAAATTCTCAGTAGACATATCTGTTCCCTTCGCGATTGGGGAGTTAAACTGACTTCAATTTGTAGCTGTTTGTTAATATAAACCTATGATCGATACAGAGCAATCAATTATCCGTTTGTAATCTGGAATCCTGTCGCTTCCGGAATGATGATTTTCTGCAGAATTTGTGTAAAATAACGATCCGTCATTCCTGCTATAAAATCACGTACCATTAATTCCACAGTTTGATTATTTAGGTATTTTTCAGATTTTGAGTTCAGAAAGTGTTGAAAAATTTCACTGTCGCGGTCATTTTTATTTAATGAATCGAGATAATAGTTGAACAAAAATTCAAACCCGCGTTCGATGCGTTCATGATTCACTTTGAGTTTTGATTGTCTGTAGATATTCTCATAATTAAATTCTTTAAGCTTAAAAAGAGCCGCTGAAATTCCCGGGCTAAAACTCACATATTTCTTTCCGTAGCTGTTAACCACTACGTCATTGACAAGCGTTTCAACAATCTGGCCGTTATAAGATCCTAAAACCGATCTCAGATCATCCGGCAGATCATCGCGTTTTATCAGGCCTATACGGATGGCGTCCTCAATATCCTGACCGATATATGCAATCGTATCTGTCAGCCGAACCACACAGCCTTCAAGCGTTGCCGGCATCATATCCGTTATATCACCCTGTTCCATTTTGAGAATGTAATCGGTCAAATCTTTTTCTGATTTTGACAAGTTCGGTTCCAGTCCCTGATTATGTACTTCACCATTGTGTGAAAGAATCCCATCCCTGGCTTGAAAGGTTAAATTCAAACCCTGTCCCTTCTTCGCGATGCTGTCCACAACTCTCAGACTTTGAATATTATGATGGAACTGACCAATTCCGTGTTTTATGCTGACTTTACTCAGAAATTTTTCCCCGTCGTGGCCGAACGGTGGATGCCCCAGATCATGCCCTAGAGCGATCGCGTCTATTAAATCTGTGTTTAATGAAAGAAACCTTCCTATAGTTTTGGAAATCTGAGCTACGCTTAATGTATGTAAACTGCGGCTTGTGAGCTGTTCATCGAGCATCGATGCAAAATAGATGACCTGTGTCTTTCCTGTGTAGCGCCGGAATGCTCCGCTGTAGATAATCCGGTCTCTGTCCAACGCGTATGGCGGTCGGGAATGAATATCCCTTTCCGGATTGTTCCGGATTGCCCGTGCATTTTGTGTTGCAAATTTTGAAAGTAAGGTCGATTCTTCCTGATCAATCTTTGACGCGATATCCTGTAGTTTTATCGGCATGATTTATCCAGCTTATTTTAATGATCTTATCTTTTTTGTGACTAAAGGAACCGCTTCAAAAGTGCTTTCATAGTGATCGATAAATCCTTGAGGGATTTGTATGGGTGTCCCGGTCAAATCCGTCGCGACCCAGGTGACAATCGCGCTTGCCACCAGCATATTTGATGAATCTTTTAAAATATTTTGTCTGAATGTCGCAGAACTTCTGCCCCGGCTTTCCCACTCGACCGAGATAGTCAGATGATCACCCAATATCACTTGTTGTTTATATTCAATTTCGATTTTTATAATTGGCAGTAAAAATCCCTCAGCCTTTAAAGAATCGAGGCTGTATCCCAATTTATCTAGCAGTTCAACTCGTCCATATTCAAGATAGTTCAAAAAAGTCGCGTTATTTACGTGGCCGTACATATCGCACTCATAACTTCTTACCTTCAGGGAAGTTTGAAAAACTGTCATAGTATCCTCATCCATGTTTCATAAACTAGTATTTAAATTAACCATCAATTCATCAAAAAATCAACCCGTATAAATGAAAAAGCCGGATTCGTGTCCGATCCGGCTTTTTCCAGCAGATTAATAATATGACAAATAACGGTCAACTTCCCATTGATGAACTTGGGTGATGTATTCCTGCCACTCCGCCTTTTTTGCCGCTACAAAATGATTAAAGATATGATCTCCAAGCGCTTCCTTTATGATTGCGTCTTTTTCCATCAATTCCACCGCCTCAAGCAAATTCGCGGGTAATTCTTTTATCTGTAAACGCTGTTTTTCGCGGATGCTCATTGTAAAGATATTTTTATTCACAGGTTCTTTTGCCATAATATTGTTTTTAATCCCGTCGATACCCGATTTTAGCATTACTGCGAGTGCAAGATAGGGATTACATGCAGGATCCGGCATACGCAACTCAATCCTTGTACTCTTGCCTCTTTTTGCGGGAACACGAACCAGAGGGCTGCGGTTTTTTTCCGACCAAGCCACATTCACCGGAGCTTCATACCCGGGTACCAATCGCTTATAGGAGTTGACTGTCGGATTTGTGATCGCGGAAAAATTACGCGCGTGTTTTAAAATTCCGCCTATATATTGCATGGCGATCTGGCTTAACTGATATTTTGCTTTCGGATCATAAAATATATTGGTATCACCTTTAAATAAAGACTGATGCACATGCATCCCCGAGCCGTTAATTCCAAAAACTGGTTTAGGCATAAAAGTGGCATGTAATCCATGATCGAACGCCACACGTCGAACTACCCATCTAAAGGTTGAGATATTATCCGCCGTTTTTAAAGCTTCCTCATACCTGAAATCTATTTCATGTTGTCCATGGGCGACCTCATGGTGAGCGGCTTCAATTTCAAAACCCAACTTCATCAGAATATTTATCATATCGCGTCTGGCATCTTCACCAAGATCAATCGGGGCAAGGTCAAAATATCCGGCAGAATCATGAGTTACAGTACTGGCGATACCATTTGAATTTTTCTGAAACAGGAAAAATTCCGGTTCCGGCCCTGCAACCATGGTAAAACCCATCTGCTCGGCTTCCGCGATAGCGCGTTTTAAAATATACCTCGGATCGCCGGGAAACGGTTCATGATCAGTTGAATAAATATCACAAATCATTCGCGCGACTTTTCCTTTGCCGTTATCCCACGGAAGTATAACAAATGTATCCAAATCAGGTTGTAACAGCTGATCGGATTCCTCAATTCTTGCAAATCCTTCGATCGATGAACCATCAAACATAATCTCGCCATCCAGCGCTTTTTCAAACTGGCTTCGAGGCACTTCGACATTTTTATTAGATCCCATGATATCTGTAAACTGTAACCGGAGAAATGCAACATCGTTTTCTTTCACTGATTTAAGAATCTCTTGCCTGGTCATACTACCCCTCCTTGTTCTTGCTTTTGTGAACATACATTTAGCGCTTTTGGTAAAATTTTAAAGGTCAGTTCAGCCTGGCCCTTTTTAGGTTCGCCATCCACATGGTACAAACAATTCTTTCCGGAACGTATTATTTTTACTTCTGTGGTCATGAATCTATTGTAGGACGAGAGTGAATCAATTTTATTATTAAATAAAGCCCCGACTTTTAGCAAACCCTCAACAAACGGAATTTTTTCGATAATACACACATCGAGCAAGCCGTCTTCAAGATCCGCTCCCGGAGCAATGACCGCCCCATTACCGTATTGTGAAGAATTTGCGATTGTAATTAATAAGGGGCGTACCGAATTTGTGTACTCTTTACTGATGATCCTAAATTCTTCAAACTGATACTTAAAATATTCCTTCACACCGATATAGAAATACGGAAGAGGACCGCGATGACCGAACTCCTGGAATCTGGCTCCGATCAGAGCGTCAAAACCAACACCGGCCACACCAAAGAAATAATCATCTGCTATGCGCCCGACATCAACACTCCTGGGGTGAGAATTTAGTATAAAAGAAATAGCCTTTCCGGCATCAAGCGGAATTCCCAGGGATCTTGCAAAACCATTTCCTGAACCGGTGGGTATAACTCCGAATATCGTTTCACTGTTTACCAGACCTCCCGCAACTTCATTCATGGTTCCGTCCCCGCCGACAGAAACCACATAGTCAATACCTTCGCTAACCGCCTCCCTGGCAATGATTCTTCCATGCCCGGGACCTTCGGTAAAAATCAGTCGGTATTGATGCGATTTTTGATGAAGAAAATGCTGTTTAATAAGATTTTTAATCTCACCGGCTTTATTTTTCTTACCTGAACGGGGATTAATTATAAACCAGTACTCCATAAGTTTCCTTTCCCGATCAAAACGGCTTCAATAACTAAAGTGTGCAATATACACCTACCATTTAATCACCGCAATAATTATTATGCTGTTGATCTATTTTTTTTGCATTTTGTGATATTTTACATATTCACGTCTTTACAAAATGTACCATTTATTGCATTTTGCGTTTCTATTATTGCATATTTGACATTATAAATAGGTCATTTTGGCTTGACACTATATCATTTTTATAAATATGACACGGCAATTTTACAATAATCATAATAAGATTGAAATATGGAATTTATCGGTATGTAGGAATATCTTCGGAAAATTCAAGTAAAAAAAAAGGCAACCGTATGGTTGCCTTTTTTTTATTTAAGTTTGAACTGGAAAGGTATGTTCATTTTAACTTTTACAAATTTATCTCTTTGCTTCGCGGGTTTGAAGGTACACTTCTTAGCCGCTTCCAAAGCTGCCTCGTCTAACATAGGTATCGATTTAAAAACTCTCGCATCCTGAACAACACCTGTTTTGCTGATTGTTACGGTAATGACTACAATTCCCTCAATACCGGCTTTACGAGCCAAATCAGGAAACTGCGGTGTCTCTTTGTGAACCAGCACCGGTTTCTCAGAAACGGCGAAGAATTCGTAAACTTCATCTTCTTCAGGTGGAGGAGGAGGAGGCAATTCTTCAAATCGTTCAAAGTTTACCTCTGTTTCCGCAATTGTTACATCGTCCAGCAAATCTTCATCTTCAGATTCCACCGGTATAGATGGTCTTGAAGGAGGTGGTGGTTTCTGTACCTGCTGGGTTTTAGGAATTTCGATCGTTTCGATGATGATGTCCGGTTGTTCCGGCAGGCTCATCCCGGTTTCGAATTTCTTAAATGCATAAAACACCAATATCAGTATTAACAATGATATTGCAATTGCGGCTTCCAGGGCTTTTCTATATTTTAGTCTCAAGTCAGCTTCAGGATTTTTTTTCAATGCCTTCATTTAAAATACTCCTGGTATTGCTGAATAATTAATTCGAAGTGCACTTGCTTTCCTTAGTTCCTGATGCACTTTATTTACAATTCCCATATTGGCCGTTTTATCAATTTTCAACGCGACGATAAGTTGAGGATCAGTTACTAATTTTTGATATACGACATTACGCAAATCATTAACTTTTTTAATTGCTACGTCATCACAAATTATCTGGCTGTCTCTATCCAGCCAAATTGTGGCAACATGGCGTTTCGATCCTTCGATTTTCTTAATTTTTACGGCATCAGGAAGCTGTACTTTCAAGCCCGAATATTGCTTAAAAACAGTCGCGACCATAAAAAATATCAAAAGCATGAAGATGATATCCGGCATGGATGCCGTCGGGATCGCAACATTTATCTTACTTTTTTTCGAAAATTTCATAATATACAGCCTCTAGTGTTAATCTTCTTCTGGTTCAGCCAGTGATATACGTTTTGCTTCCGCCTTTTTTAGTTGATCTAAAACTTTGATATAAGTTTCGTATCTTGTTTCTTTATCCGTTTTCACAGAAACGATCAACAACTCATTTTCATAAATCTTCTCTTTTACCGCCCGCGCGACATCAGAGAGTTCAATGAGCTCGTTATCCAACAAAATTTGTCCCTGTGCATTCACAAGCAGATTGGTTAGATTCTTCTTTGGAACTTTAATTTCGATATCACCCGGAGCGGGAAGTACCAAATCCAAACCTTTTTCCGTATCAATGGATGTTGTTACCAGGAAGAAAATCAACAACAGGAAAACGATGTCAGACAAGGATGCTGACGGAATTTCAACGTTTTTATCTCGTTTTTTACCGAGTAACATATTTCTTCCTCAATTAACAGGGTAATTATTTATTGGAATCTTGCATTTCAATTAATGCATCCATTAGCTCGACGGAACTTTCTTCCATATCAATGATCAATTTATCAATTCTGGATGTGAAGAAGTTGTAAAACACCTGAATGATCATAGCGACAACCAAACCAAAAAGCGTGGTCAACAAAGCCTGAGAAATACCACCCGCTACGATAGCAGGAGAAATATCATTAGCTTTCTTAATAGCGTCAAAAGCGCCAACCATACCGGCTACTGTTCCGGTAAATCCTAACATCGGTGCCAGAACGATAACCGTTGTCAACACAACCATACCTCTTTCAAGAAATGCCATTTCGATAGATCCAGCGTTTGTGATTGCTTTCTCCACATGCGACAATCCTTTATCGGCTCTTGAAAGACCCGCATGTAATATTGAAGCGACCGGGCCAGTTGTTTTTTCACATTCCGCGGCAGCGCCTTCAATGCCACCTTCCTGTAATGCCGCATGTAACCTGGTCAAAAATTTTCTAGTATTTACAGATGCCCGTGTTAAAGTCCATAAGCGTTCCAATGAATAAGCCAGCCCAATGATCAACAGACCAAGGATCGGCCACATGAATATCCCACCGGCTAAAAAAAGCTCTACCATACCAATAACTCCTAATTATATTTTTCGTTGTACTTATTTAACCACGATTTCCAAACCATAGAATGTTTTCAAGTATAATATTTTTAACTTTTAAAGTCAATTTATTTTTGATTCTGATGGATGTGCCCTAACTGTGCCAATTTTATTGATTCAGGGAATAAATTCAGGGCTATTTGAAATTGATTATCATATTGCGAAAAAACCTGCCAATAGCTGCTCATGCCCCAATAAGTTCGGGCAATTTCAGCTTTTAGACGGCTTTTCAGGAATTCTTCATCCCTGTCAAATTCATCATTGGCGAACTTAATATTTTTCTTTTCAGCCGCTGTACGGAGACTTAACAGAAGATCAGGATCCACTTCAAAACTATTCAGAAAATCAGTAAACCGGTCTTTCCATTGGGTATTGTGATTTGCAAAATGTGTAGCGACTTCAAAAAAGATTCGTTTTTGTAAAAATTTCTGAGTCATTTTAAGAGATTTCGAATAACTTTTATAAACGACGATTGTATCAGGGGTGATTCCCCCGCCGCCAAACACACTTCTTCCGCCTTTTGTCGAATAAACCGGTCTTTCCCTGACACTGTCCTCGGTTACGGATTTTGTTGAGTCAAGCCTGTCATCATCGTAGTTAAGATCATTGTAATATTCTCCGATATTTTTATCCTTGTAAGGTCTTTGGATAAGTCTGCCGCTTGGAGTATAGTACTTTGAGACCGTTAACCTGAGTTTAGAGTCATCATTTAGCACAAATTCATTCTGAACAAGCCCTTTTCCAAAACTATTTGTCCCGACTATGAGTCCCCGGTCGTAATCCTGAATGGCTCCTGCAACAATTTCTGACGCGCTTGCCGAGCCATGGTCAATCAGTATCACCAGTGGATAGTCCCTTTTTATAGATCTTCCAAAATCATCACTAAAATATTCCTCATCGTATTTTGGAAGCTTCCCCTTCGTGTACACAACAAGATTGTGGCCATCGATAAATTTTCCGACTATCTCGACTGCCTGGCGAAGATATCCCCCGCCATTTCCCCTGAGGTCTAAAAGAAGACGCTTCATACCCTGTTTTTCAAGATTAATTAGCGCTGTCTCCACTTCATCTGCAGTCGTACTCGCAAATCGGTTCAGCCAAATATAACCTGTAATTTTGTCTGCCATAAAATATGTATTGACAGTAAAAATCGGGATTTCATCTCTGATAAGCGTAAATTCAATCGGCTCATCAAATCCCTCACGGGTTACAGTTACTTTTACCGGTGTCCCTTTGGGACCTTTCAGCTTTGAGGGCACTTCTGTTGAATTGATACCATAAGAGCTTACATCATCTATCATTATAATTCTGTCACCTGCCATCAACCCTGCATCTTCTGAAGGAGAACCCGGGATAACAGAGATCACGGTAAGATAACCGTCAATAACGTCATAATGAATTCCGATACCCTCATACCGACCCTGAAAATTTTCTTCATTCTGTCTGGCTTCTTCAGCAGTAAAGTATACCGAATGCGGATCGAGTGTTTCCAACATGCCTTTTATGGCGCCATTCATGGATTTATTCCAATCCACATCATCTACATAATAATTTTGGACATACCCCAGCACTTCATTAATTTTCTGAACATTCTGCTTCTTTGCGGAAACTTCATCCCCATCCGCAAACAAATATCCGTCATACTGCCAGGCAACAAATGTCAGCAGGACCAACAGCAAAAAAAGAAGGGAAAATATCGATTTATTCCGGGGCATGAGCACCTCGTTCTAAATTGTTTCTACACGATGATTGATTTTAACCGACCATTCATCTGAGAACTCCGCTTTCCACAAAAACACTACAGATGAACTTTGATACACACGTTCAAATCCGGCTTCCGAGAGAGAGATTGTCTCTACGGGCATCCGCCAAATTTTAGCTTTCTTTTCTGATTTTAGCTGAACATCGATTTTCATATATTCATCCTTCAAACCGATGAAATCGATGTCGCTGATTTCTACCATTGAATCCAGATAAGGATTGTCAGGCTTTCCGCCGGCCAAATAGTAATAGCGGTCATCCGCGTGACCTGCCTGTAATCCGAAATTAAATTCAACGCCAAAATTCAGCGATAATTTCTCTTTTCCCGGATTTTTTATTTTGTACTCCGCGATAATCTCCGAGCCGGAATTTTGGATAGTCAATTTCTTTTCAAGAATCAGATTCAGTGGTTTATCATTAAATTTAACGAATCCGTTTCTCTCAAAAACAAGTATGACATAATCTTTGTTTTTCACTTTATTCTTCAGTGCATACGGCTCTATTACAAAGTCACCCAACTCATCATATTTAGCGCTGAAAAAATCATTAATCGACGAATCGAAACTAATAAAATGATCAATAAATGATTTACGCTCATACCAGTCATAATTTAAATACTTCTCAAGACCGGCTTCTTTTGCCAGCACAAGGTCATGTATACTGGCCGTGCCTTCGGCGCCTTTTGATTGACTTTCACCTACAATTTTAGCGTCTCTCAATTTATAGTGATAGCCTTCTTTTCTGCGCGTCATTGTGTCCAGCAGGTTTTTTGCCGCATGTTTATAATCGTACTCAAACATAACAGCGCCGGCCGCAGGTTTAAAATAAGCGTTGTGGACCGGAGTTTCAACCAAAACCTCATCTTGACCATCAAGATCGAAATCATAAACATCTAAAACCGGATAGTCAGGCGGCTGAATTTTATCAAGAATTTTTTCCGCGTTGATCAGGCTGTTATAAATCGCATGACGAAGATGACTAAGATACAAACCTCCGAAAACACCGTGCCAGTAAGGGCAGTTACACTGCCCGGCCCAGAGTTGATCGAATGCCGGTGAAAGTTTCGCCTGATTTTTATCAGCGGCTGACCATAGTTTTTGACTAACCCGGAGCATTTTTTTATGCATATTATTTACTTCCGGATATTTCGTCATAAAATTCCGCCAGAATCCCCCCCGCACAAAAATACCGTACCTGTCAAATAAATTTTTCTCCTTCAGCTCATGTTCAAAAGCTTCAAATTCATTAAATGTTTTAGGAAATAATGACCAGTGCATCATCTCTGAATATGAGGCTGTAGGCAGGAATATTTTATTTTTCGGCTTAACTTTATCAAACACTTCGTCGAAATGCAGCATTTCGATCCAGTCCATATTTTGCTCGACGGCTGTAAAAAATTTTTCCAGCCAGCCATTTTCATAAACATGACGGAACGTTTCCGGCCATACACCGAACTTTTCACCGTCGTCGGCGAAGACAACAACATTATCACCGTCTTCCGTAGCCACATCTCTTAAATGAGCGATGGTTGCCTGCGGATCCTGAAACGGGATCGTGTATCGCAAATGTTTACTAATGGGGAAAAGAAAAACTTTGTTCCCTAAATCTTCCGTGATATAATAACCGGTAAGTTCATCTTCTGTCAAACCGGCATATTTAAAATGCGTATCATCCACAACAGAATAATTGATTCCGGCTTCTGAAAGAGTTGTCGGCAGAGTTGGCTCCCATACGCGCTCAGCCATCCACATACCCGTCGCATCATATCCGAAAAGATCTTTAACGCGCCTGGTTAATTTTTGTATTTGGCCCTTACGATCTTTTGGAGGGATAACGGATATTATCGGCTCGTAATAACCGCCGCTCATCACTTCCAGCTGACCCGCCCGGGTCATTTCTTTTATCATACCCAGTAATTCGGGATGATGATTTTCCAGCCAATCCAGCAGAATACCGGTAAAATGAATTGAAATTCTAATTTTAGGATGCCTTTGGAGCACCTGAAGAAATGGCAGATACGATTTTTGATAAGCTTCCTCGAAAACAAAATCAAAATTACCAATCGGTTGATGATTGTGTATCCCCAGTACAAATTTAACTTTTTTCATCAAAACCACCTGTCAACTACATTATCACAGAAATTTTAGGGTCAACATTTTATATATCAATTTTGCCGCGAAAAAATCAGGATGGATGACGCCTGTTTTGGGGCTGAGTTCAACTACATCAAACCCAACTACATTTTTTTTCTTAAACACGCGTGATAAAAAATCCACCGTTTCGTACCATAAAAATCCGCCGGGTTCAGGAGTTCCTGTAGACGGCATGATAGATGGATCAAAATAATCCACATCTATTGTTATAAATACATTTTCATTTAACCGGTCAATAATGTCATTACTCAGACCGTTTTTTCTCAATGAATGGGCAAAAAAAGTATTTATTCTGTTTTCTTTTATAAATTGCGCTTCTTCGATGCACTGCGAGCGAATGCCAACCTGAACAATATCTTTGTTCAGATCATATATCCTTCGCATAACACTGGCATGAGAATAGGGTGTTCCTTCATAGGACTCCCTCAGGTCCGAGTGCGCATCGAACTGCAAGACGCTGATATTATCATACTTTTCATGAAACGCGCGATATGTGGGGTAGCTTACCGAATGCTCCCCCCCCAGACCGACCGGAAACTTACCATCGTTAAGCACACGCCTGAATTCCTCAGTGATCTTATCAAAATCCGATTCCGGGTTATTTGTAAAATTGAGAGCCGGGGTTGTGTGCACTCCTGACTTATACATTTCACAATCATATTCATCGTCGTAGAATTCAACGTATGCGGAAGCATCAATAATCGCCTGAGGCCCATGTTTTGCACCCTGGCCATAACTTGTCGTATGTTCAAACGGAACCGGGATCACCACTGCGCGGGCCGAATTGTAATCGGTATATGGTGATTCTATACCCAAAAAATCATTCATCTAAAACACTTTCCTTAATTTCTTTAAAATTAAAAAAAATCCCGGTTAGGCAGAATGCCAAAAGATCCGGGATTGTAAATTCAATAAGTTATGCAAATCATCTCTTCCCTGAAAACGTTTTGAACCATTTTATTAGGGAAGCAAAACAGCTGCTGTAAACACTGTGGTCCACCAACCATTTTCGTCACCATTTGCGCATTGAGTAATATTCGATGTCTGCACGATCTTGTCAGAAATTTGCCAGATTTGTCTTTTTTCATCCCAGCTTGCTTCCGGATCAAATTCCACACCAAGAATCGTAGCCAGCATTTCTGCGGCAAGATCTTCAGCATAATCACCGGCTTTCTTTTCAATTTCACCAAAACTATGATGCTCACTTAGATATCCGTATGCCGTGACATCTTTTGGGATAGCGACCCCAATAGAAGCGGCAAGCAGACGGTTAGGCTCATTTGTTGCATTTCTGCTGTAAACCGCATGTACAATCTGTCCGGCGGTCATCTCTTTTAAACCATCTTCCCTGTCAATAATTTCACACCCTGCAGGATAAATACTAGAAACAGCGACCAGGTTAAATGGCGCAAGACCTGCATTTCTCAAGGCCATTTCAAAACTTGTTAATTGCTCCCGGCTTTTGCCGACCCCCTTCGTAAAGAAAATTTTGCTTGGAATATACAATTTAATTCTCCGAATTAAAGTGGTAAAGTTAGTTAAATTATTTTATGGTCATCTTCATCCCAGCCGCGGATGATTTTTCTGTTCTTCATTTTAACGATTATGATAGCCAGAACAAAAAGGATTCCTATTATGACCCAAAATACATTGTCAAAGTTCAAAATAACTAACCAACGCAATCTATCATAACTATCCTGATACCACATTATTTCAAAATCTATCTGGTCATATCCAATCGTTGCAATAAAAGCATCATTCACGGAACTGTACAGACCCAGATTACGCAGCAGTTCCTGAATTCCTTTTTCGCCATACTGCGAGATAAAATACTGTACCGCAGAGTAAGCTTCGGCATATGCTAATCTAGCCTTAGGTTTTCTAAAATTAAAGAGCGAATCCAGCGCGCTCAGAGGCAGAATACCTTTACTTTGCAGCGCGTTTGCCAGCATGATCTTTTCATCCAGACCAAACTCTGCGCGGCTAATATATTCTGCAATTCCTTCATTCAACCAGACCGGTATTTGTTCATCATTCAATCTCTGAGCAATGAACATGTGCGCCAATTCATGCATCAGTACTTGCGGTGAACGTCTGATCTGTTCAGCATCTTCGAGTTTCATTACAATCATGCGCTGTCTGATATGCGCGACTGCCTGAGCCCATTCAGGAACAGCATCATCATTCACTGCTCTAAATGCTTTGTCGGAACATGCGATACAAATTGTGATCACACTTCCGGGTTTATAACCGAAAAAATCTTCAAGTCCTGTTATTTTGGATGAAACTTTTTGCAGCAGCATCTGAACCAGAACACTGTCACCCGCTTCATACACAAAATGAAAGCGTCCAAACTCCAGTCTCTTGTTCTCAGACGCCTGAAATGTGTCCACATCCAAAATCATCATTAACAGAGCTGCGAATATAAATATTTTCACCAGTTTGAACAAGTTAATTCTTATATTCGTACGACATTTTTTAATCAAATTACAACTTTTTTATATGTAACTTTTTCATCGACTCTCTGAAACAAGGCAAAACCTGTTACAAAAAACAACAGGACTGAAAGAACAGCTATTCTCTGGCTTCCTGTAGTAGTGGAAATAACGCCAAAAAGAAGAGGCCCCAGAATGGATGAAAATTTTCCAGTCAACGCATAAAATCCATAAAATTCCGCTTCCATCCCTTCAGGGATCAGAATCCCCATCAGAGCCCGGCTGGCAGATTGTGACGACCCCATTGCTATCCCCGCTATCAATCCAACCGCATAAAATGAGAGTTGATCATACGAGAAAAAAGCCCCTATGGAGACCACCATCCACATAAGCAATGTGAGATTGATAGTCTTCTTCGGACCAAGTTTATCAGTAAGAAAACCAAAAACATATGCCCCGGAAATCGCAGAAAATTGAATTATCGCAAAAAATGTAATAATTTCAACCATTGAAAAACCAAGTGTATCTTTTGCAAAGATCCCACCGAAGTAAATTACGGTATTAACTCCGTCAATATAAATAAAATACGCGACCAGGAACTTTACTATCTCAGGAAATTCCCGAATCATCTTTATCGTTTTCCGGAGTCTTTTATAGCCTTCCCTTACATAACTATCAACATGAACCGCTATTTTGTTTTTTCTTTCATTGACCAATAAATAAAATGGTGTGGAAAAAACGAGGAAAAAAAGTCCGGCCCAGAGAAATGTCGGCCGCATAAGGGATAAATCATCTGCAACAAAAGCCCGGTTTGCATAAGGCAGTGCGATGAGCAGAGATATTAAAGAGCCGATATATCCAAAAGCAAATCCGTAGCCTGATATTTTGCCGATATTGTCAGATCTGGAAATCTGAGGTAAGAATCCGTTATAAAAAACGATCGCCCCTTCAAAACCGATATTACCGGCAACAAACAAAAACAATCCCTGCCAAACCATTCCCGGTTCCAGGATGGATAACATAAGGGTGCTGGCGATGCAGAACATGGAGTAAACAAATAAAAAATACTTTTTCCGGCTGTTAAAATCGGCAATAGCCCCAAGCAATGGTGAAGTCACAGCAACTATAAACATCGAAATTGCGCCGCCGAGCCCCCAGTATAAATCTCCCGGATTCCGCTCAATGCCAAAGAATGATATGGTTTGTCCGGAAACGATATACTGTTTGAAATATACAGCATAAACAACCGTCACAACTATGACACTAAAAGATGTATTTGCAAAATCGTACAATGTCCATGCAAATATTTCTTTTTTTTCTTTTTTCTTCTGATCGCGGGTCAATGCGTTTATCTTATTTCTCCATAGAAGTATTACCCATTATACAAAAAAAAACCTTCTCTTATCAATAGAGAAGGTTTATGAAATTTGCATAATATCAATCCAATTCATGCACTGTTTTTAGAGCTGCGTTTGGACGTTCTGTACAACCAGATTAATCACTGATTTCAGTGTGTTGAATACTCCGTCACCTTTTACCGCTACACCTTCAAAATGTGGCACATTGAAGAAGTTCAGTCTTTTTTGCAACACATCAACCGACTCCACACCGGGCAAATCACGCTTATTATATTGTATTACCCAGGGGAATTTCTCAAGTGTCTGCCCGTCCTGCTTTATATTGCTTTCAAGATCCAGCAGTGTCTCAATATTGGCTTCCATCCGATGCGGCTGTGAGTCAGCAACGAATACGATTCCATCAACCCCGTTTAAAATTACTTTACGGCTCGAAGCGTAATAGACCTGTCCCGGAACGGTGTATAAATTGAATTTTGGTTTTTTCCCTTTGATCCGGCCGACTTCAATCTGCATAAAATCAAAGAATATGGTGCGGTCTTCTTTTGTTTTTAATGAGACAAGTTCCCCTGTAAGCGACGGATCGAGCTTAGTATGTATATACTCAAGATTCGTTGTTTTTCCACTCATTCCCGGACCGTAATAGACGATTTTTAAATTTATTTCCTGTAAAGCCCAATTTATAAACATTCTCCATCCTCGCGACTTAAACCGTTTATGACCTATTATTTAAAAGTATCATCCAAAGCGTCACCCAGGAGGGTGCTGAAATCTGAATCGATAATATTTGAATCTTCAGGTTCATCTCCGGACTGATCTTCCAGCATTGAGATGAGATCTTCAATCGCTTTTTTGGTATAAATTCGAATCAAACCCAATGTCACGCTTACATCGAATACGACAACCAGGAAAAAGTTATCGCCGACATTGGAAAGATATACATTTCTTTTCTCACCTTCATGAAAGAGAAGTTTAAATTTCGCTTCCTCTCCCACTAATTTCGCCATTTCGGATGTAGCGGCAAAATCACTTGCAGCAAGGGCGGAAAGCACGGTTGTATTCATATCCTCCGTGTTGCCACGCTGGCTTATCAACTGACCGCTCATATCCGCAAATAGTATCGCTGATGCTTTTGTTTTATTTGCAAGCTCAGATAATACCTTTGTGATACCGTCATATTGTTTACCGTTTAATATGACTTGCCGGCTTCCATCTTTGAGTTTTCTTATTTGTACCATAAAATTTCCCTCACTTTATTTATATGCGCAAGGTTTGACGTTTTTTGAGTCGATCTAAAGCTATTTTTACACTTTCCCGCAATCTTTCTAACGCCTCACCCAGGCTTTGTATTTCGTCATTTGTTTTAACAAAGATTTTCTCATCTAGATTTCCCTGGCTGATATCGTCAGCTTTTTTTGTCAGATATAAAATAGGTTTAATTATCTGATTTGCAAGAAATATTACAATTACAATTCCTATAAATGTTATACTCAATATGGTTAAAATCACAATGAAATTGGTCGTCCTGACCGTTTCGTCCACATAAGCCTTTTTCATCCCGACCCGAATATAACCCAAATAACCATCCTGAACCGGACCCGTTATATCGTAACACGATAAGTCATTGTCCTGCAATTGAATTAGCTCGGGCTTTTCGTCAATCGTTCGGCCTTCAAACGATTTTCCTTTCAATACATCCGGAACCTGCCCGTTATATGTATCTGCTAAGATACGTCCTTCGCTGTCATGAATCAATATGTATTCGACACTTTCAAAATTTAAATCTCCTGTGATCAGCTGCTTTAAACCGATCTCATCTTGTGCCAGGATGAGTTCCGCGGAAAAGCTTGACAGGTTAACAGCGATTGTTCTTCCGCGTTCAATTAATTCTTTCTCAAGACTTTCGCTCACGGTTTTATTTACAATAAAAACGATAAGCAGTCCCAGCAATAAATTACTGATGATCAAAACACCACTTATTTTCCATTTTAAGCTGATAAATTTCACTTTACTCAAGTCCTTTTTTGATATAGTTTAACATCACACTCTGAAATTTTATTTTTTTTCCGTCATCATTAATTTCATCGCTGATTGTTTCGATCAAATCCGGAATACGCTCCACCATGAATTTATCTTTGTCCTCTCCCATTTCAAGAAGAGTATCTTCAATCAGAAACGGTGCTACCGGTCCGATAACCGCCATTAATTCCTTTTCCAGATTTTCAAAGAATTCATGATTTACTAATTTTGTCAGTGGTTTTTCAGTCGATTGTATTTCAATCAGGCCTTTTTCATATAATCCGATAAATAAACCAATTGCCTCTTCTTCCGTCAACGCAAGAACCTGCGCGATATCATCGACGCTTTTGTTTCCGTCAACCTGGGTTATTACCGCCCATTCAGCGGACCGCAATGTAACTTCGGCCGGAGATTTTGAACCGGTAAGTCCGAATACGACATGCGGATGAGGAATTATGTTTTTATAATCTTTTTTATCCAACTTTAAAATCCATTTTAATAGTACTGAAATATTTTATTTCAGTTTGGTTATCAGACGGACTTCGCTTTCATCCAAGTCCCCTTTGTTAATATGAAAAGTTTTATCCGCGGTCTGATCCTTTATCAGTTTTATCAATTTCTTATCTTCAAGGAGGTTTGCCAATGCCACATTCAATGTAATTCGCAGCAAAGACAAAACCTTCGGAGTTTTGCAAAGAATTACCAGCAGCATGTTGTTTGTATGCCTGCATATGATATACTGGTCTTGCCAGTAAAATTCAATTTCAGTGATAGTCAAATTGCGTAAATAGTGTCCGGAAAGAATCCTAAGAATGTGCACCGTTAACTTTTCAAGAACTGCATCCTTTTCGTCGAGCCCTAATTTTTCAATGACATTTCCCCGTCCTGAAGCGATGTATACGCCCCGGACGCCATCAATATTTAAAATTTCCTGCAGCCACCTGTCAGCCATCTGATCATTCCTTAATTTCTGCAGATCATAACCATACCTGAATTATCAGGCAATCTCTGTGCTGAAATATTCTCTTAAATGTATTTTATCAATTTTTTCAGAATACTCCTCCACAAAACCATGTATCAGTAAATCCATAAAGGAGTGCTTTGATGATTTATCGTCAAACAATGGCTTAAGTTGAGTAAAAACATTCGTAATCAATGCCCCAAACTTCATTTTTGTGATGGAATCGAGGCCTGTGAATTGATTTTGCGCATAATGGACGGCATCCACACCTATTGATTTACAGCTTTTTTCCCAAAGCCCGGAGAAAAGAGCTTCCATGTTTTCATGTTCATCTAATGGAGCAATCGCGTTCACAATGCGATTTTTTAGCTCCAGCATAATTTCTGATACTTCAAGCAACTCGAGCAACTCGGAAAATTTTTGACTTTCTTCATAAGAACGCAGCGCATCGCAACTTTCAAGTGATATATTGGTGTCTATTGTTTCTGCTATCTGTAGGATTTTTTTAAATAAACGGGCCATGCCTTTTTCAAAAACCTGTTTACCCGCATTATTATTCAAAACCGAAGCAGCTACCCCTCCGTTCATCAGATAGATCGATGCGCGCGCCTGTTGATCACCGAAAATGATATTTATAAATCCGTAATCGGTTTTCTTTGATGATTCCTGGATATACTTTTCCAGATTATCACTATTCAGATTTTTTTTCTCATCAAGTATTTTATTCTGAAACATGGCAAGAAGAAAAGGGACTAACTCGTAATCGACTAAAAAAGTGCTTATGGATCCGTCTTTTTCCCTAAATCGGTTATAGATGCCTAATAAGGCCTGAATCCCGGAACCGATCTGCTTTCCTTTCTGCTCATATGCCTGAACAATATTACCCGTGTCAAAAATCAAAAAACCTTCATAGCCCCAAAATTCCAGTTTTAAATACCCTGAGAAACGGGATTCCTTGAGATCCTTGATTAGCAGCCACATATGTGTATACTGCGTTGCCAGATTCTTATGCTGCGGTTCCCCCGTTATGACTAGTGCATTTGTGTTCATTAACCCATTGCCTGTTTTATCAGTGGTAAGATGACATCCAGCTTAGTTTTATCGCTTAAAATTATAATGATTAACAATTGATTATATGCTGTAATAACATATCTCAGGGAACCTACAAGAACACTCACGAATTCCGGTTCGGCCACGCTCAGGATATCAGCAATTTTTCCGGCTTCCAGCATTGAAAACGCATAAAGCGCGTCATCATCAAGACCGGACTCTTCCTCACTTTTCGCGATCAGTGCTCCATCCCGTTCAATCATTTTTACAGACTGAACGCCTTTTACCGTAAGCAGCCTCTCAAACAAGCGGTGGAAACTATTTTCAGGGGCTTCGTCGGCGTTATCAAGCTGATGCAGACCTTCAAGTAATAAACTGTTCCAGCTTGTTTTAATCGTTTTTACAGGAGCGTGTACATCACTTTCAACTTTAAAAGTCCCGTCATACAGTGTCAACAGCTTGTAAACTGCTTTTTCACCTATCTCCGGCTCAAATTCCGCGTGAACGACCTGTCCGTTTTCAAAGTATATAAAGCCAAACTTACCGCCACGCTCAATTGTCAACTTTGCCGTGTTGCGTTCCATGCAATTTAATTGGATTAAACTCGGAAGTTTTAAATCCTTTAAGTTTCCTACTAATGCCATTTTATCCCAGAATTTCTAGTACGATTTTTTTGAATTCTTTCATTTCAAATGGTTTTTCTATGTAAAATCTTGCGCCAAGCTTCAATACTTCATCACGTCTGTCATTAGAACCATAAGCCGTCATAATCACAATCTCAGTCTTAGGAAAATCCTGTTTGACTCTTTTCAGCAAATCGATTCCGCTCATCCCCGGCATTAGAATATCAGTTATAATCAGATCGAACGGATTTTCATTAATTTTGGTGAGGGCCTCATCACCCGAATTGGCGGTGATTACTTCATAGTCTTTGTCTGATAGTATAAAACTCTGGTAAAGACTAAACGTTAAAGTCTCTTCATCATCAACAATGAGCAGCCTTTTTGCCATGTTTAAACCTGTTCTGTTTTATTATTGATCACTACCGGCAGATAAATACTAAAAACCGCTCCTTCACCCTGCCGGGATTGGATTTCGATCTTGCCATTATTTTCTTCAAGTAATCTTGTTGAAATCGACAGACCGAGTCCCACACCATCCGCCTTTGTCGTATAGAACGGATTAAATATCTTTTCATGTTTCTCTACCGGGATACCTGGCCCGGAATCTTTAATCCTGACATATACAACAGAATGTCCATGCTGATTTTCACTTAACCGGATTCCATCGGTTTCACCGACTTCTACCAGAATATCGCCGCCATTTGGCATGGCTTCGGCAGCATTGATAAATAAATTCAGTATGACCTGTTCAATCTGACTTTCATCAGCAAAAATTTTGTGTTTAATTTCAGAAAAATTGGTACTGTATCGAATTTTTTGTTTTTTAAATCTGCTTGCCATTAAAAGATAAACACCGTCAATGATATTTTCAATATCATGAAAATCCTGTTTTGGTTTATTTGGCCTTGCAAAGTTAAAAAATCTTTTCAATAATTCATTACTTCTGTCAATTTCCTTTACAATTCTCGTCACCAGCTGTGTTCTGAAATCATCTTCATTATAACTATCTTCGAGCACCTGAGCGGAAGCTTTAATTCCGGCGAGCGGATTTCGTATTTCATGAGCAATTCCCGCCGCCAGTTCACCGAGAGTCGCCAGTCGATCCATGCGCTCAATTTGTTTACGTAAAGTGGTAATGTACGTAATATCGCGAAAGATGAAGATTATGCCGTCAAAGGTATGGTCATCCGATTGTTTTAACAACGTCGTGCTAAATCCAATCGGGATCATTTTCCCATTACCCGAAACAAGCTCCGCCTCTTTACTCTCAAACAAGGCCTTCTCATCCACAATCTGCCTGATGATGCGATTAATCTGATTTTCGTCTTCAAAAAGAACTTCAACCTTTTTACCGAGAATTTCATCACTGCTGTATTCAAGTATATCAAGCGCGGCCCTGTTCAGGAACGTCAGATATCCATTCATATCTATCGTGAATATCCCGCTGGATATATTTTGAATGATTCCTTTATGAAACCGGAAAATCTTTTCCAGATCACCGTACCGCTTCAGCAATATATCATAATTTTTTTTGAGAGTGTCGTGTACTTCACCATTCGGCTGATTACCTTCCAATTCCGCGAGAATTTTATTTATTCGGGAAGCAGCTTCTTTTTTACTCTCAAAACGTTTGCTCATTCTGCTATCTTTATTGCTGACTCTAAAAATCTATGGGATATATGTCTATTTTTTTAAGGAATTTAAAGCTTTATTTTAAAGATTTCATCGTTGGATTGCAACTGTTTTATTCAGCCGAGCAAGGTCGGATCAACATCAACGACCACCTGAATACCCGATTGTCTGTTATTATAAAACGGGGTCATCAGTTTTTGTAAAATTTTTTTTGTCCGGTTTCCCGATGGATCTGTTTGTGGATTTAACTTAATATTGACCTGCCATCTGTAAAGTTTGTTAACTTTAGGGATGACCGACGGAGCCGGTCCGATCACTTCACAATTTCCGCGGGCATCTCTGCGGAGCCGTACGGCAATTTTCCGGGCTGTATCGATTGCCTCATTCATTTTTTCGGCTGAAACAAGGATTTGAATGATCTTATAGTATGGAGGATACTTAAAATTTTTACGATGCTCTAATTCTTCCATATAAAACCCTAAATAATCGTGACTGCGGGCATGCTGAATCGCATAATGACTGTAAACATAAGTTTGAATAACCACTTCACCCGGCTTTTTCCCTCTGCCCGACCGGCCTGAAACCTGTGTGAGCAGGTGGAAAATTCTTTCGGATGCCCTGAAATCAGGCAGAGAAAGTCCTACATCCGCTGATATGACGCCTACCAGTGTGACATTGGCAAAATCGAGTCCTTTTGCGATCATCTGCGTCCCGAGTAAAATATCGGCGTCACCGTCGGCAAATGACTTTAATATGGTATCGTGCATATTTTTGCCACGTGTCGTATCCTGATCCATACGCAGAATTCTCACTTCAGGATATAGCTTTTGAAGCTCCTGCTGTATTCTTTGGGTGCCGATTCCCTTGTATTTTATCTGCTCTCCACCACAGGAAGGACAATCCGTATATGAAGCATGATGATAACCGCATAAATGGCATTGAAGAGACTCGGTGTAGGAATGATAAGTGAGGCTTACTTCGCAATTTGGACAAGCCGCGATGAACCCACATTCAGTACACTGCAGAAATGAGGAATATCCTCGTTTGTTCTGTAAAATTAAAATTTGCTCTTTTTTTTGCAGTTTTTCTTCTATTTTGTCCAATAGAACCCTGGAAAAAAGATTGGTTTCTCTATCCTGCGCCCCTCTTTTGTGACGCATATCCACAATATGCACTTCGGGTAATTGTATATTTTCGACGCGGTTCCGGATCTGTAGCAGCTTAAACTTATTTTTTGATACATTAAAATAAGATTCCATACTCGGCGTCGCGGACCCAAGCATTATTATCGCCTGATTCATTCTCGCCCAGTAAATCGCCACATCCCTTGCATGATAGCGCGGCGTGATATCACTCTGTTTATAACTCGTTTCGTGCTCTTCATCGACTACAATAAGTCCAATATTTTTTAAAGGTGTAAATAAAGCCGAGCGCGGCCCGACTACTATTTTGACACGGTCTTCATAGCAGGCCATCCACGCGTCAAATCGCTCTCCGACTGACATTTTACTATGAAACACGGCGATCTGATCCGAAAAAACATTTTTGAACCGGCTTACGGTTTGGGGTGTCAGTGATATTTCCGGTATTAAGATGATTGCGGTTTGTCCGGCAGCTATAACTTTTTTTAACACCTCAATATAGACTTGTGTTTTCCCGCTTCCCGTAATTCCGTGCAGTAAAAATGTGGCGAACTGACCAGTTTCCATTTGCAACGCCGCTTGCCGGACTGCATTTTCCTGCTCATCGGTAAGGACGATATCCTTGATTCCTTCCCGATACTCAAATTCCGGTGTGCGTTCAACCTGCATCTCAACAACTTCACATATACCGAGGTTCTTCATTTTTTGAAGTGTTCCGGTCGCCATACCTGTTTTCTTTAGAAAATCAGACATCAATATATTTTTGCCGGAATTATTCAGCATGTAATCATCTACTTCCGGACGACGCCTGGTATATTTCAGGAAATCATCAAAATTTGTTTTTATTTTTTCATAATCATCCGGAATTGTCACAAACTTTCTGGTTAATATTCCGACCCTTTGATGCTTTCTTTCAATGGCGCGTTTTATGAGACCTTTCTTTTCAAGAATTCGCAAATTATGGTAAAAGGAACCCTGTCCATTTTTTTTCCGATAATAATCTTTAGATTGGCCTGGATTGGAACCGATTAAAAGATACAAATCCCTTTGGCGCTCTGATAATTTTTCTTCAAAATTCACATCTGCAATATCGATGTATTCCTTATCTTCCGTATCAATTCCTTTCGGCAATGCCATCTGGACTGTTTGCCCCAGGCTGGAAATATAATAATCGGAAATCCATTTCAGCAGATCGAGCATGCGTTCTGAAATAAGTGGCTTATCATCCAGGATGTCAATAATATCCTTCACCGAACTGTATGCTGATTTAGTTGTTACTGCAGTTACAACCCCGGTGATATTGCGCTTTCCAAAAGGAGCAAGGACACGCATACCGGGCGTTAACCGGTCAAGTTCATCCGGAATCCCGTAAGTGAAGGAATGATTTAGCGGTAAGTTAAAAACAACTTCTGCAAATGGCATGATCTAAAATTAGTTAATTGAATGACTAAAGCAACAGAGAAAAAAAAGGCGGGTATAAAACCCGCCAGTTTATTATTCTTTTACCACCCAAACTTTTACAGTAGCTTCAACTTCGCTATGCAATTTGATGGGAACTGAGTAGATACCGAGTGATTTGATCGGTTCTTCGAGCAAAATCTTGCGTTTATCAATTTCATAACCCTGAGTCGTAAGAGCATCGGCAATATTTTGTGAAGTAACAGACCCGAACATTTTATCTTCTTCACCAACCTGCACTGTGATGGTGCATGAAACATTTTCCAGTTTGTGAGCGAGTTCTTCGGATGCTTTTTTTGCCTTGCTCTGCAGCAAATTTAATTGACGGAGTTCATTTTCGTATCTGTTTACATTTTCTTTATTGGCAATATATGCCACGCCCTTCGGCAACAGATAATTACGGGCAAAACCGTCTTTTACAACTACCATTTCACCCGCTTTACCAACGCCTTTATAATCTTCACGTAGAATGATTTTCATAGCAAAACACCTTCATTTTTTCTAATTATTAACGAGTAAAATCCGCCACAAAAGGAATTAAGGCCAAATGTCTGGCGCGTTTGATTGCCAGCGCTAATTGTCTCTGATGCTTGGCACATGTACCCGATGTGTGACGTGGTATTATTTTACCTTGTTCTGTCAGATAACGCAAAAGCAGACTTTCATCTTTGAAAT
>JBFXGD010000002.1:67506-68935 GCA_050178385.1 Calditrichaceae bacterium | reverse complement strand
CGCAGGTAGTTTTTTCAAGAAATTTTATAAGAATCTGCAGACTCTGATAAACTTCATCCAGTTCCAGGTATTGATAAACCACACGTCTTGCCCCGAGTTAATAGAATGCAAGTCGCTGATTTGCATTGTCAGGCACGTTAAATACCACAAGATTACGTTCATGAAGCAGTTTAAAAAAGGAGATCACATCATTTCTGGGTGAAGCTACAATCGCTTCGTAATCGACGAGAATCATTAAAAACGGCTCTTCGGAAACCTGCTTCATGGCTTGCGGGATATCGGCAAGTACAGTCGTATGATATTCAACTTTATTAAAGTGGTTAACCAGAATATCCGCTCGTTTTTTATTACTATCCAGTATAAAAATCTTTTGTATTTCCATTCACAAGACCTCAGGGGGATATTATTATTACTATGCGAATATACCCGCAATCCTATTTTATGTCAAGTTAATAACCTACTTTTTCAAGTACTTAGAGAGTATATGATACAAAACAATGCCATAAGCCACAGAAACATTTAATGACTGCTTCATACCAAGCATCGGAATTTCGACGGCATAATCCGCCGAACGGATAAGAGATTCTGAAACACCTTCAACTTCATTTCCCATGATCAGACACAAAGGATAATCAAATACCGGTTCCGTATAGGAAACGCAATCCGATGTGTGTTCAACCACGACGATCTTAACACCCTGCTTTTTCAAATTCTCTATCACCGGAAGGGGATCTTTATGATATTCCCAGGGAACACTGTCCGTGGATCCCAACGCTGTCTTGTCTATTTCCTGGCGCGGAGGCCGCGCGGTGTAACCGGTCAAAAAGAGTTTTTTCAGCCTCACCCCGTCACTCGTCCTGAAAATGCTGCCGACATTATGCATACTGCGGATATTTTCAATCAGCGCGTAAATTGGCAGTCGTTCCAGTAATTTGAGTTCTTCCAGATGCGGATGTCTGCTGAAAATTTCATCATACGTGAGTTTCTTTCTAAGTTCTGTCATTCTGTTTTATCTTTTTTCTTTTTTCTTTTATCTTAAACTTCTTACTTCCTACTTCCTACTTCTAACTTTCCTTCTCCCAAGCAAGCAGAAGATCCCTGCGGGATGACACAGGTATGTTTATTGCCAGGCTCGGCACCCAAATTGGTACGCTCCTACTCTTTTTTCTTTTTTCTTTTTTCTTTTTTCTTTTATCTTAAACTTTTCACTTCCTACTCAATTTGACCACCGTTTCTATATGATAGGTATGCGGAAACATATCGACCGGCTGAACTTCATCAATTGTATATTTTTCTTCAAGGATAGCCAAATCCCTGGAAAGCGTGGTTGGATTGCATGAAACATAAACGATTCGCTGCGGGGCGAGTGTATTGATATATTCCACTACCTTCTCATGCATTCCTGACCGTGGCGGGTCCGTCACAAGCA
>JBFXGD010000002.1:0-67406 GCA_050178385.1 Calditrichaceae bacterium | reverse complement strand
ATAGCCAAATCCCTGGAAAGCGTGGTTGGATTGCATGAAACATAAACGATTCGCTGCGGGGCGAGTGTATTGATATATTCCACTACCTTCTCATGCATTCCTGACCGTGGCGGGTCCGTCACAAGCACATCCGGTT
Organism: Calditrichaceae bacterium; assembly: GCA_050178385.1. GTDB lineage: Bacteria > Calditrichota > Calditrichia > Calditrichales > JBFXGD01 > JBFXGD01. Next base: position 67,270 of record JBFXGD010000002.1, on the reverse strand, counting down.
TGGGATTCACCTCACGCAATTCGTTTAACAGATCACCACCCACAAAAGACGCATTTCTGATTCCATGATCCAGAGCATTTTTTTCGGCATCCTTCACGGCGCTTTCCACCAGCTCGAATCCGATCACCTGCCGGGCTTTCTGAGCCAGGAATAGGCTTATTGTACCAGTACCGGCATACAAATCCCAAACGATCTGGTCCGGCCGCAAATCAGCAAACTCCATCACTTTTGTATAAAGATTCTCAGCCTGTAACGTATTTGTCTGGAAAAAGGAATTGGCGGAGATATTAAACTCAAATGCTCCCAGTTTTTCCTGAATCACCGGTTCACCCGCGAGTAGGATTTCCTTTTCCCCCACGGCAATTTGCGCAAGCCGGCTGTTTATGTTATTAACAACAGATCCAATCGATGGGAAACGATTAATTAATTCATCAGCCAGAGTTTTAAGTGTTTTTGTATTCTCATAAGCAGTGACAATATTTACCATTAGTTTACCAGTATAAGTACTCTCCCTAAGAACAAGAAAACGCAGAAATCCTTTATGTGTCTTTATACCGTACGGCTCAATGCCATTTTTTTGCGTATAATCCGAGACAAAAGAAAGAATGTCATTTGCCGTATCCGACTGAAGCAGACACCGGCTGATGTGCAGAATTTTATCAAAGGTTCCGGGTACATGCAATCCAAGTGCAAATTCCTTACTGACCGACTTATCTTCAAGTTGCCTGGGTGTCAGCCATTTGCGGTCAGAAAATGAAAATTCCATCTTGTTACGGTAGCTGAATATTTTTTCGGAAGGAAGAACCGGCTTTACCGGTATCTCTTTCATGCCCGCGATATGATGAAGAGACTCCGTTACAATTTTAAACTTATGGTCCAGCTGATCTTTATATGACAGGTTTTGCCAGGTACATCCGCCGCACCATTCGAAATGAGGGCAGGGCGCCTCTATTCTTTGCGGGGCTTTATCAATAATAGAAATTAGTCTGGCTTCCGCAAAAGATGATTTTCTTTTTGTTATTCTGGCAATCACCCGGTCTCCGGGCAAGGCGCCCTTCACAAAAACAACATAATTATCCATCCTTGCCACCCCGGCACCACCGAATGCCAGTTTTTCTATCTTAAATTCGTAATCCTTGCCTCTGCCGACCGGATATTTTTTTTCTGTCATTGAATTTGCCCTATCACCTTTCTTATGGCCTTGCCGATTGATATATCCGTAAATAATGATAATTCTCTCATGGCCGCTTCATTTAAAATGTTCGAGAATGTCCGTAGTTTTCTGTAAGTTTCAAAATTCATGGACTCATTACTTAACGGGAATATTGATTTGTTTGTGAGAAGCGGATCGATATCTTCAGCGATATATCCCTGTTCCACCGCGCGCTGAAAATCCTTTGTACCGGGAATTGGAGAAAACGACGCGAGACGAACCCGCACTCCGAGATTATGCACAAAAATGATGCTTGCCGCCACTTCTTCGATATCCTGCCCGGGTAATCCCATCAGTACATAAGCTTCCAGATCTTTTGATCTGAATCCCGCCCGGTTTAGATTTTCCACCGCCTGTATCATATCCGCGTTTGTGACTTTTGAATACATATCTTTTCTGCGCGATTCATTGGATGTCTCGAAACTCAGCCGGATGGTTTTGAAATGAGAACGGTACATCAATTCAGCGAGTTCCTGATCAACGTACCTGGCAAATAAACCATTCGGTGAATGCAGTCGTATTGGCAGCCGTTTCTCTATCAGCTGATTCAGAATGACTTCAATATGACGTTTTTTATTTATAAAAAGAGCATCATCATAAAACGCAAAATCACGCAGTCTGAACTTTCTGTATTGCTCGACAAATTCATCGACAACACGTACTGGATCCCGCTGTGTAAAATTCATCGATATCTGTTTCTGCGCGCAGAAAGAACAATCATACGGGCATCCGCGGGCGGTCATCAGAACCAGATAATCCGGTTTATGAATAAGTTCAAAATCGGGATACGGATAATCATCCAGATTCCCTGGAATAAGTGACTCATCGATTTCAAGTTTGAGTATATCATTTAACAGACGCAGCGCCTTTATTTCACCCGGACCGGTTATGATATAATCAGGCCGGACTGTTTCCCGGGCATGTTCAGGCAGCAAGGTCGCGTAAATACCGCCCAGAATAACCACCGCTCCGGGAAGATGTTCTCTAACCAGTTCAACAACCCTTTTGACGCCCGGATACCAGTAGGTCATAATCGAAGTCACAAGTACCGCGTCGGCGGCTTTGTTCTCTTTCAACTGGCGTATAAACAGCTCTTCGCTAATCCCGTAGCGGGCATACTTCCTGGGAATGTGCTTCAAAACTTCAGGCTTTTGAATAATCTCTCTTCGGTAGGAACCTACGCCATATTTTTTTACTGTGATTTTCTCATCTTCGCCGGAATGCTTATCAAGGCAATCAATATAATTTATATCAAATCCGAATTTTTTCAGAAATGATCCGATATACAGAAGTCCCAGCGGTTTACCCCATAAATCATACGCCGTAAAATCATATATCCATGGATTTATTAATAAAAGGTTTTTACTCATTTTATTCCGTTTGCTTGTAGTCAAAATCCTTATAAACTTAATAATATCTCACTAAAAATGCTCAAAAAAAAATCCTCCCGTTCAGAGTCCGGAAGGATTTAAATATATTCTGTAATAACTTTAACCTTTAGAGAGCAACAGCCCCATCATCATAATCCGCTTCAGTACCCTTTTCTTCTTTCTTTTTTACTGTTCTCTTTTTGCGCGCTTTTGCTTTTTCCGCGGGGAGCAACCTGTCTTCATATGTTTTATAGGTCTCGCCGTCCACCTGGTAACGGTTTGTAAGTTCAACCCAATTGTCCAGCTCCGATTTAACAAAACGGATAGTCCCGCGTTCAGAATCGAAATAAGACGGGAGATCGTCATTAAATGCCCTGCGGGTCAGATCAAACGGACGCTCAAAGCCCAGATACCGGGCCGCAGTAGCCGCGTTCCACATGGTCGATTCATCTTCTGAATTTTCCGGAATTTTATACTCCCAATTGGTTTTAAGCTGATTTTTAAGCCATTCGGGATCATTCTTAAATATTTTATCCAGAATCGATTTGAACCCTTTTCCAAGCTTATACGCAAGCTGCGCCCTGCCGAATAAGGCGAGATTAGAGTCGGGATATTTTTTCCCGATTACTTTATAAACCGATTCCGCGTCCTTATACTCTCCTACCTGCGAATATCCCCCTGCCAGAGCATTCAGATTTTCAGGTGTTTTTTCATATTCAGCGCATATTTTTAAATGCGGAAGGGCTTGTTCATGCCTACCTAATTTATTCAGTGCCTGCGCAATGTATTTGTTTGCGGTGATATCATCCGGCTTGTACTGCAAAGCCTGTTTAATGTCTTCAACCGCGTTTTCCCAGAGATCACCGTTTATTTTATTGACGCCTCTGTTCAGATGGACATAAAATTTTATTTCATCACTCAACGGTTCAAATTCAAAATCATTATAATAAAAATCAAGGCTGCGGGTCGATATCATTCTCGATTTGCCCCGGCTTCGTTTATTATGATTGTATTCCTTAAGAATCTTTGAGATATATATTGATAATTTACGATTGACTTCGGAATCATTTACAAGATTGATGGTGGGAGTATTCGCGGCATCTTCGTTGGATCCATTCTGATCCTTAAAAATCTTTTCCTTAGCCCTGTAAAAAACATTATTCATGATTTCATTAACCATATTTCCGGGCGAACCGATCCGCGTATCAATATGGTGGCGATCATATCCATGTTCGGTACAGTATGAATAATTGATCGAAATCCGGCCATCTCCGTATGACCACTTCTTCAGGTAAGCTGAAAGAAGATAGAGATTAAATAATTCCATTAGTAACTCCTAGAAGATTAAAAATATCTTTCTGAATGCAGTAATCCCGCGCTATAAAATTAAATGAAGTATTGCTGAACTAGTTTTCACGATATTATAGTATTTCAGAATATCAATTGTACTTGATACAAAATTTTCCAATAAAGAAAACCGTTATAATAAAATAAATAAAGTCTTGAAGGCTTAAAACTTTAGTCTTATTTAACTGACGGCAGAGAACTCAAATCACACGAAATATATAAACATGCCAAGTTTAAATCAAGTCATTTTTAATATTAAACTTTAATCAGTTAAAAGACAAAACCTTATTTTCATTTATAATTTACGGCTTATTATAATTATTGTTTCCATATATTTTGATACCCGCTAAATATCTTAGAGCGGAAGTTCAAAACTTATATTCAATCTCGGATGTAAAAAGCGCGCTTCTTGTATCATTTTTATCCCAGTCTTTATCCTGATCATTATCATAGGAAGCGAATATATTGAATATAATATTTCCGGCAACCGGAATCTGTCCTATTAAAAAAAGACTAAACACATTACGGTCCGAATAAATGGACAGCGCCGCATCCTGCGCATAGGGATATCTTCGCCACGTATAAGATCCACTTAAGGAAATAAATGTATTATTTCCCCCTGAATAATCAATCCCCGTAATGATTCCATTGCCGGTATAATTTTGTTCATCTACATATACCTTCCCCGCATTCCCTCTCAAAAAGTGATGCCTTGTTTCAAACAGGTAACCCAGTTGAAAATCAAAATAATCATTAAAATATTTTTTTAATACCGTATCAAACCGGTGCTGAATGTAATCCGGTTCCTGGTCGGTTTTTTGTGAATAATTTTTGTAATCCAGAATGTAATCTGATTCCAAAAACAAATTCTTCCTTAATAAAAAATCGGCTCCTGTCTCCGCCGAGAACACTCTTGACTGATTTCTGTTGACACTTTCATCAAACGAATAAGCATAACGGTTGTGACGGAACCCCAGACTTAATTCATTTTTAAAACTATTTGTAAACAAGTTGCTTAGTGATAATTTAAAATTCTGTTCCAAAAAATCGTTATTTGAGTACTTCAGACTTTCATTCATATCCGCATTATAATAGAAATTGGTCGAGCTTCCGGGCTCATTGAGATGAAAAAGATTCAGACTAAGTGTATTTTTTACAAAATCAGGGATGCTTCTGGACGCATTCTTATATTTTTTGTATCGGATTGTATTGTCTATTTGTAACTGATCTTCAGGCGTAATATTCCAGCTCAGGTGCTGGATACCGCTGGTCTCCATATAGCCAAAATCTTCATATACGCTGTTCTTGTCATAACTAAATCCATATTCCATATACCCGTTCACTTTTAAACCGGAAAAAATATGTCTAATTTCCAAATTTTCTTCAAGGCTTTCTTCATCATACCGGAAATTGTTTTTGACCGTCAGGCCCGTGTTTCCAGGTTTTCGGATAAGCCAGTACAGCATCTGAAATCCAATAAAAGGTTTTTGAATTTCTTCTGTGAGGAGTGAATCGTTTTCCACATAATTGATCTCAAATTCCTGGCGGTTAAAATCAATTCCGGATCTGATCATCCATTCGAATCGATCACTATGATCAGGATAAATATTTAGAGAATTTTCGGCATTGGGCGCAGCCACGGCGTTTTCTGTTTTTATTTTTGAGATAATCTGCTCAAGAAAAACCACAGCCATATCGAAATCATTGTTTTGCGCATAGCCGGCGGCTGAATCAATCAGCGCCTGACTATCGTTTTCCATTGGGTAATATTGCCTGAACAGGCTGATTTCTTCAATCAGGAGGTGATAGTTATGGGATGCGCCGGTCTGGGCCGTCAGTTGTCCGGTCATTACCGCTAAGGTCAAAACCATGAACATAAGGATGGATTTATTCATGCGGTTCTTACTCAACGGCTATTTTTCAACAATTCATTTACCTGGTTCTGAATAATATTGGCAAGCTCAGAAGCCGTTCCGGTATCTCCCTTTCTGTAATTTTTTTCCAGGACATCCAACATATCATCTATGGCTTCTATCATGGAAACGGTTCTGTTATCGATGTCGCGATTTTGTTTTAATCTTTCAAGTATGTCGCGATATCTGTCTATGAAACCTTCATAATCCATGCTGTTGAGATTGGAATCTTTTTGCCTGCCGAGCAGGTATTCGGCGCGATTTATAAAACGAAGCGCTATCTGCAGCCTTACCACAGCCTTTGCATTGTTTCCGTTTTCATAAGCGCGGCGGGCCACCTCTAAATTTTTTTCCGCCTGTTCGTTGAAAAAGATTACTATGGCATCCCCTGAATTGTTTGTCTTTGCATTTTGTAACCGGAAAATCTGCCCGATCTCACTTAACCTGTCGGGAATGTTCCCAATATCATCAGTGGGTTCTGTGTTGTTCAGCTGCAGCGCTTTTCCGGCGAAGCGGTTGGACAAGGCGACACTTTTCTCAAATTCGGCGTATTGGTTTGCGTTCAATGCTTTCTCAGCGTCCTGGTAAAATTGCCTGGCTTTGCGGAGAAATTCAGAGGCTCTCGCCGGAGTGTTCTCCGAAAAACCGGCCTCCACCGCTTCTATATAGCGTCTTAATGAATATAAATTAATTTTGTACTCATTCTCGCGGTTTGTTCCATTGCTCTGACTAATATCCAGCGCGCGATACAAAAGACGCTCACTTATCTGTAATTGAACCAGCGCCTGTCTGACCAAACCCTGTTCATACAGTCTCCCGGATTTATCTATAAACATTCGTGATTTTTTCAAAAGGTCATCAAGATCCGCGTTGTTATTTTGGCTGCCTGAAACTTCGCCATATAAATTTTCGATATTGAGTAATTTATCTTCATAACTATTATCCGTGTCGCCGGTATTTAGATTACCTTCTGCTATGTCAATCGTTTTTTGAGCAAAATAGTAAGAAATCCGCGCCAGTTCCATGCTGCGAATCGGTCTGCCATTCCTTAACTCTTCTTCCGCTTTACCGCGAAAAGCGCTTGCTTTTGTCAGAAAATAACGCGCTTCGTCATTCCCTGACCGGTGTACCGCAAGTTCGGCGCGATGTATCGCCTGATCAAGCTCATTTTTCAATCTGGAAAGAGGTTTGTATAAAACCAGTTTAGCCGCCTGGTCCGCCAACCGGTCAGCATTCAGAAAATGAAATTTGGCTTTAAGTAATTCGGGGGGATCCTGTCTGAGAAAATCAACCGCAAGGAGATATTCCTGCTGAGCAGTTTCAATCTTTTCTATCGCCGGCTGATTCTGATATCTGGTAGCCTGCCTTCTAATTTCCGTGATTTTCAGCGCGAGCCTTTGCAGTCTGTCCCGGACTTCCTGCGTATCAGTAGTCTGCCCATTAAGATTTACCGCAAGCATAAGCAGTAATATAAAATATTTTATTTTCATCTTTTATCTTTCACCGAAAACAGTATCTGATTAAAAGTTTAAGCCATTCTCCGTTTAATTGCAATTTCATTCACTTCTTAATTTTCATCAACATAATGTTACAAAAAATGGCGCGCGGGTTTTAATCCACGCGCCTGGAGTCCGGAAATTTGTTCAAAAATTCGTCACACGATATGGTGTTGACCAGGTATTCGAATTGTATGGGAACGCGTCGCCATCACTTTCCAGAATCGTGCCGTTATCTATCACATCTACCACGGCATGATGATATCCGGCGAACTGTTTTACCGTCCAGGTTCCTTCGTATACATTATTACCATTCTCATTCTGACCTACCCAAAACAAAGGAGTTCTTGCATGATTTCCCCGGCGATTCCGACCATAATGCAGCAATACTTTCTCGGTTGCCAGTGTACCTTTCGGGTATTCTATCTTATTTGCTGAACTGTTTTTTACAACAACCCGAAGCGTCACATCGGTCCATCTCGGGAAAGTAAATACGTTGACGCCGTTTAACCAGTAATCAAGAGGATCGGTAATCACCACATCATCCTGATCTGAAGGCATGATTGTCAATTCTACAATTTCGACCGTATTTTCTGGTGAATTTCCTTCCGTGAGCGATATATCACTGATTTTCCAGTTTAACCTCGGCTGATCGGTATTACGGATTTTTTTCAGATGAACAATCTTATTGGTTTCATGAATCATCGGTTTTTCATATCTCGTCAATTGCAATGTGTCAGGAAGAATTTCTTTTTTGATGACGATAAATTTGCCTTCAAGCTTCTTATAGATATAGGCTGTCGCGGTCGTATCCGTATCGTAAATAATTTGGATTGTTCGCTCCACCGGCCGGGTTCCGATTCTTCCAAAACGGTAAGATACGCTGTCCGAACTTGTATCCGAAATCTTCGCGGCCATCCAGTCCGGCTCATCACCGAAATTGTCTTCGGAAACATCATCAATCGGATCAAAAAGAACATCGACCGAATCCTGTTCAAGGATATATTCAATCGCTTCGTTGTTGGCGCTTTCATCAACACCTGATACTGAAGGGTCACTGGAATTTTGACAACCGGCGAAAAACAGCATCGAGATACCGGATATGATAAATAATATTTTCTTCATTTTAATTCTCCCGTATGTGATTTGATGATAAATGATAGGATATTTTCCGGGCCCGCGGAACTAATCCTTATAGAATTTGTCATTCTTCAGGGTAATATTACAGAATCCGTGCCAAGAAATTACACAGGTATTTAAGCTCATGAAAAACAGATGTCTATGGAAATTGAAATATTTTGGAAGCGAGAGGCAGGCGTGATATTTTGTACCGGACGGTACAGCAAAGTGTACCGTATCGTACACTTTTGGGCTCATGAAACGGGATTATTTTAGTTGTTTTTTGATTTCCTGGAGAATTTTATCGATGATCTCATCTTTGGTGCCATGCAATCTTGCGCCTGCGGCACGGGCATGACCGCCTCCGTTAAGAGCTTTTGCGACTAAATTAACATCAATATCGCACTTTGAACGGAAGCTTACTTTATGAAATCCGGGTTGGGCTTCGCGAATGAAAAGTCCTATTTTGCTGCCTTTTATTGCGGCGCTGTAGTTTGCAAGTTCTTCAATCTCGCTTTGATTATTACCTGTCAGATCTTCGTTGCTCAGATAAACAACACTGACCAGACCGTCCAGATGAGTTTCAAGAGAATTAAGACCCTTTCCAATTGTTTTGAGGGCGGCGATGCTGTTCTGAAAAAACAGTCTGTCCGTTATTTCATCGGGTTTCGCGCCTTTCTCAACCATCCTGGAACAGATATAAAGATCTCTGGAAGACGTATTTGAAAATGAAAATCGGCCGGTATCATAAACGATGCCAGTAAAAATAGCCTTGGCCAGTTCAATATCTATATCCGTTTTTGAGATATCGAGGACTTCATAAAACATAGCGGTAGTCGAAGATGCGCTTTCATCAATCCAATCGATCTCACCCATAACATCCTCGACGGGATGATGATCAATTTTGATAATATTACTTTTATCGGGAAGAAGCGCAGAGACATCACCGAGCCGCTTATAGCTTGGAACATCAAGAATGATGGCGCTCTCAATTTTACCGGATGGCAAATATTTTCCAAAATCAACATCTTCTGAATAGCGCATGATCCGGTCCGAGTTTTTCAAATACTGGTACTTAATATCGACCTTCTGATCATGAAACACCATGATATAGTCTTTTTTTAAGGAATCAAGCAATAAACTTACCGCAACAACCGAAGCAATCGCGTCTCCGTCGGCATTCATATGGGCAGATAACAGAAAGTTATTATGAGAGACAATGAATTCATAAATTTTTTCGGGATATTTTGACGGCAGCTTTTTTGCGCTCAATACAGATCCTCCTAAAAAAGTGATCAATATAAGGAATGCTGAATAAAAAGAAAAATTTATTTGAATTTGGTTGTGATACTTCCCGGTGAGCGGCTATGTTATGCCGGATAAAATGATCCGGTTCTACATCATTTAACCTGACGTACAAAAGCGGGGTATCGTTTGGCGAGGAATATCACTGTAAGTCCAAACAATATTCCGCAAATGGCGCCAACAAGAACATCAAACGGATAATGTACGCCGACAGCCACTCTGGAATACGCCACAAGCGTTGCGAAAAACCAGAAATACCACTGATATTTTCTGTAGAACCAGGAAAAAACAGTAGCAAGCGCAAAGAAGTTTGCGGCGTGGGATGAAGGCATGGATTTTGATGATTTTTTATTACCAAGCAAATTTATATTTTCAAGTACATTACAAGGTCTTATTCGCTGGAAATATGGCTTCATCAATTCATTTACTATTTGATCTGCCAGAACAACGGCAAGAATCGCTATAAGAACGGCCCACCTTCCCTTCACTCCGCCTTTCCAGATTAGGCCAACCACAAGAATGATCCATACGGGTGCCCAAGTGTATTTATTGGTGATGATCGGCATAATCCAATCTGAAATTGGATTGGCCAGATGAACATTTATAAAGTAAAACAGAAAAGTATCAACTCTTTGGAAAAATTGAACCAGCATAGAAAATGCCAATAAATTAGATATGTAAGAAGTGTAGTCGTTAGATATTTAAAATGTGCTGGAGGCGGGACTTGAACCCGCACGGGTATCTCACCCACTACCCCCTCAAGATAGCGTGTCTACCAAATTCCACCACTCCAGCAGCAAAAACTAATTATTCGGTGAAGGCTGATCAGTCTCAGGAATCGGCGCAACAGGAATATTTGAGGCCGGCAGTGACTGCTGTTCCTCAACGCGTTGCTGAATCAAACTCTTCTGAGTGGTCTCAGCTTCCGATTTATAAAGAAATCCAATCAGAATCGCCAGAATCATATATGCCGCAGCTATCCATGTAGTGGATTTACTCAGAAAATCGGCTGCACCTCTTCCGCCAAAAACGGAACTGCCGCCCATTCCCCCGCCGATTGATCCGGCAAGACCCTGGCCTTTTCCGGCCTGTAAAAGAATTACTACTACCATGGAAAAACTCAGCAGTACAAACAAAATTATCAAAAATGTATACATCTATCGCGCTCCGGTTAAAATCAAAGCTTTTAATTTATATAATATATCATAAAGTTTCAAGTGCTTTTATGATAATTTTAAATATTTTCTGCCGTATGGATAATCGACGAGAATGAGTCCGCCACGAGACAAGCGCCTCCCACCAGAGCGCCGTCGATATCCGGCTGCGACAATAGTGTATCGGCATTATCGGGCTTCACGCTTCCTCCGTACTGTATCACCAATTTCCCTGCGGTTTGTTCACCATACATTTCATTGATCAGCATACGGATTTCATAATGAACTTCCTGAGCTTGTTCCGGGCTTGCGGTTTTTCCTGTTCCTATGGCCCAGATCGGCTCATAGGCAACGATGATATGTGATAAATCTTCGCCGCTTAGATCGGCGAACGCCCCGCGTATCTGTTTCTGAACCACCTTTTTGGTGATATTGGATTCACGCTGCTCAAGTGACTCGCCGACACATACAATGGTCTTTAAGCCGTTATCTAATGCATATTTAACTTTCCGGTTCACTGTTTCATCCGTTTCTCCGAAATACTGCCGACGTTCCGAATGCCCAAGAATGACGTAAATTGCCCCGGCGCTTTTTATCATTCCGGCGCTGATCTCGCCCGTAAACGCGCCTTCTTTTTCCCAGTACATATTTTGCGCCCCAAGAGCGATATGGCTCTCTTTAATCACTTCCGAGACGACCGACAAGGCAGTAAAAGGCGGACACAGGATCATCTGAGTTTTTTTTATGTCAGTTGTTTTAATACGGATTTGATTCGCCAACTGTACCGCTTCCGAGTTGGTCTTATACATTTTCCAGTTTCCGGCAATGACTTTGTTTCTTTTCATGGTATCATCTTCTCCAACTTTAAATATCGGTTAACGCTGATATACCCGGCAGCTCTTTACCCTCAAGAAATTCCAGCGACGCGCCTCCGCCCGTGGATATATGTGAGAACTGCTCATCCATCCCGAATTGGCTTACCGCCGCGGCTGAATCTCCTCCACCGACGATCGTTACCGCGCCTTTTGCTGTTGCATTCGCCATCGCTTCAGCGACTTTTCGAGTGCCAGCGGCAAAATTAGGCATTTCAAAAACTCCCATTGGTCCATTCCAGATGATTGTTTTCGCGCCTTCTATGACAGAAACAAAAAGCTTTATGGATTCCGGGCCTATATCCATACCCAGGAAATTCTCCGGTATTGAATTTGCCGATACTACTCTCCTTGCTGCTTCATTATCGAATTTATCTGCGACAACCACATCGGTCGGCAGCAGTAATTTTACATTAGTTTTTTCAGCCTCAGCCAGAATCTCCCGGGCCAGACCAAGTTTATCTTCCTCGAGTAATGACTGACCTATTTCCAGACCGCGGGATTTATAGAACGTAAACATCATCCCACCGCCGATGATTAGCGCGTCAACCTTACTAAAAAGATTTTTAATAACATCGATTTTTCCGGAAATCTTTGCTCCGCCGAGTATTGCCACCAATGGTCTTTTTGGAGTTTCGATGGCGCCGCCGAGATAATTCAATTCTTTCTCAATAAGATATCCCGCCGCGGATTGATTAAAATATTTTGTCACACCTTCCGTTGATGCATGCGCCCTGTGAGCAGTTCCGAACGCGTCATTCACAAATACGTCTAAATTTTCAGCCAACTGTGCCGCAAATGATGGATCATTATCCGTCTCTTCTTTGTGAAATCTTAAATTTTCCAGTAAGAGTATATCACCACTCTTCAGATTTTTTTTTAGTATTTTAACGCTGTCGCCTATACAATCCGGAACCATGACCACATCGCGTCCCAACAGCTCTGCAAGCCGCTCCGCCACGGGCTTCAAACGCATTTCATCTTTTACCATTCCCTTTGGACGACCCAGGTGACTGCATAAGACCGCGCTGCCGCCGTCTTTGATGATCTTTTTTATTGTCGGCAGAGATGCTACAATTCTACGGTCATCTGTTATCCGCAAATCCTTATCCAAAGGGACATTAAAATCACAACGAACCAGAACCTTTTTACCCTTAAAATTCATCTTATCTATAGTGAGCTTTGCCATGATTTTCTCCTTCGATGCAAAAAAAAGGCCATCTGAAACAGATAGCCTCATTTATCCCAATAAATCTTACAGACTGGCCATTTTTTTGATCAGGTCAACTGTTCTGCTTGAATATCCCCATTCATTGTCATACCATGACAGCACCTTTACAAAATTACCATCCATGACGCTGGTTGAAAGACTGTCAAAGATGCTTGAGTGCGGGTTGCCAATTATATCAACTGACACAATCGGATCTTCACAGTATTCAAGATAACCTTTTAAGGAGCCTTCTGACGCTTTCTTCATCGCGGCATTGACTTCTTCAACCGTTACATTCTTGTTCAATTCGGCAACTAAATCTACAATTGAACCGTCGCTTGTAGGGACACGCAGCGCCATACCGTCCAGTTTACCGTTTAGATCCGGAATCACTTTGCCGACGGCCCTCGCGGCGCCTGTAGTTGTCGGAATCATACTTACACCCGCAGCTCTGGCGCGCCGCAGATCACTATGCGGCAAATCTAATATTTTCTGGTCGTTGGTATATGAATGAATCGTTGTCATTAACCCGCGTTTGATGCCAAAATTTTCGTGCAGAACCTTTGCGATAGGGGCCAGACAGTTTGTCGTGCAGGATGCGTTTGAAACGATTTTATCTGATGCTTTTAAGGTATTGTCATTAACACCCATGACAACTGTATTATCAATTTCATCTTTTGCCGGCACTGTAAGAATTACTTTTTTAGCTCCGGCCTTTAAATGACCTTCGATCTTTGCGCGTGAACGGAAAACACCCGTTGATTCAATCACAATATCAATACCCAGCTCTTTCCACGGCAGATTTGAAGGATCCTTTTCGGCAAGCACTTTCACCTTGTGTTTCCCGGCGATCAGATAGACACCGTCATGTTTTACAGGTTCCGGATAACGGCCATGTACTGAATCATATTTTAAAAGATGAGCAAGTGTTTTGGCATCAGTCAGATCATTGATAGCGACTATTTCAATTTCAGGATCATTATGACTTGCCTTGAACACAAGTCTGCCGATTCTGCCAAAGCCATTTATAGCGACGCGAACACTCATTTCTATTCTCCTTCTCAATTATGGAAAGAATTTGTATTTATTAAGTTTACGTAATTACAAAATTTAATTAATCTACCATTATATGTCAAGGATAAAGCCGACTGCGCTTGAATGCCCCGCAGAAAGTCCTGATCACTTTTTCACTTGATAAAAATATGGTCATCGTTTATATTATCTTTTTATTTACATAGGGTTACGCTTAGAAAATGTCTCAAAAAATCCTTATCAAAAACGCCCTGATCGTTACAATGAATCCTAAAAGTGAAATTCTGACCGGAGACATTCTGGTTGAAGATCGCCGGATTACGCGCATTGCAAAGACAATTGATGAACCTTGTCATGAAGTGTTTAATGCTGCTAACCTTGCGGTTGTTCCCGGATTTATACAGACGCATATTCACCTTTGTCAGGTATTATTCCGGAATATGGCCGATGATATGCAGCTTCTGGACTGGCTGCAGAAAAAGATCTGGCCTTTTGAAGCCGGACATACTCCCGAGAGTCTGGGGCTGAGCGCCAGACTTGGTATCGCCGAATTAATAAAATCCGGTACAACAACGATTCTGGATATGGGTACGGTGAATCATCAGGATATGATCTTCCAGGCTCTGGCGGAATCAGGTTTGCGCGCTTTTGCCGGCAAAACGATGATGGATTACGGCAATCTTCCGGAAAAACTTAAGGAAAAGACCGACGAAAGCATTGACGAAAGTTTAAGATTATTAAAAAAGTGGCATCAGTTTGATGATGGCCGGCTGCAATATGCGTTCGCGCCGCGGTTCGCTCTATCCTGTTCGGACGAACTTTTAACGGAAACAGGCAGGCTCGCGCGGGAATATGACGTTCTGTACCACACACACGCGTCAGAGAACATAGATGAAGCGAAATTAGTCCGTGAACGCTTCGGGGTTTCAAATATCCGCCTGTTTGAAGAATTAGGAGTCGCGGGCGAAAACCTATGTCTTGCCCACTGTATCTGGACCGATGAAGAAGAGCGTTCCCTTTTAAAGGAAAAAGACATAAAAGTTCTTCATTGTCCTTCCGCGAATCTAAAACTCGCGTCAGGCATCGCTCCAATACCCGAATATCTTGAAAATGGAATAACTGTTTCGCTGGGAGCGGACGGCGCGCCCTGCAACAATAATCTGGACATATTCAATGAAATGCGCCTCGCCGCTCTCATTCAAAAACCAAAATACGGCCCCGCCGCTATGCCGGCTTTTGAAGTATTTAAAATGGCCACAATAAACGGCGCGCAGACACTTGGTATGCAGAATACCATCGGCAGTATCGAGGAAGGAAAGAAAGCGGATCTTACATTTATAGATTTAAATCAAGTTCATTCCGTTCCGTACGAAGATATCTATGCAAAAGTAGTATATTCATCAAAAGCTGAAGATGTGAAACATGTGATGACAGATGGCAAATGGCTGATGAAGAACAGAGAATTATTGACATTAAATGAACTTGAGATTCTTCACTCGGTTAACAGTTATTCAGCGGTACTATGAAATTATTATCTATTTCAGGAGATAAAATCATGAAATACCTCAAAATGGCATCTATCCTGGCTCTTATTCTGATCTTTGCAACCGGATGTATCTTTGGTAAAAAGAAGGGTGTTGAATCCGAACAGATTACCGCCGAAGAATTACTACAGGCTGGAAATGATGAGTTCAACGCCGGAAAATACGATGAAGCGATAAAAACGTATGAGTCTCTTTTGCTAAAATTCCCAACTTCCGATCTTCATATCGAAACCCAGTTAAAAATGGCGGATGCATACGGAGCAATGGATAAATATGAAGAACAAATGGATCTTCTTCTGCGGCTTTTAAAAGAAAATATTATCCCTGACAGAGTACCCCGAATATATACGCAGATCGGCAGATTTTATGAACGCGCCGCCTTGTTTAATCCCGGGATTATCACATCCGATTCCAGTGATTACCAACTGGCCATCCGATATTATGAGAAGGCGGTAAAATATCCTGACAGTGAAGATCTGTTTAGCAAATCGGAAGCCCAGTACCGCAAAGCGCTGGTAAAAGCAAAAACAGGTATGACAAACGAGGCTGTTAATGAATATAAGAAATTGCCGATTCTGTATCCTGAATCCATGTTCAGTATTCTTGCGCGAATCAAACTTTTAAATCCGGAAGATTCGAAGGAATTACCTACCGATGCATCATCATTAAAAAATTACAAGGAACAGCTCGGTCTCAGTTCAGAAACCGGCGCGGAACCCGTTTCTTCTAAACCCGGGAAAGTCGTACCTGTTGATGAAGCCGCGTCTTCCGATTTAAAGCAAATTGTGCCGGAAGAGCAGATGATAGACGAAGAATCAACAGAAAACGATGTGTCTCCCGAAATTCAGCCTGACACAGAGACGCAGGCAGATGAGATTCCGGATGAAGAAATGAATCCATCGGAAAGCGACTCAACTCAAGCAGTACAATGATGATTGTAGGAATCGGATCAACAAATGATGCTAAGGTAAATGCCTGTAAAAAGGCTTTCGATATTATAAGGAGAAAATTTCCTGAAGTCATAGATTCAAATTTAGAATTTATTCCCCTTATAGCTGAAACAACGGTTCCCGATATGCCGCTTTCATTGGAACAAATTCTAAAAGGCGCTGCGGAAAGAGCCCATTTTGTATATGATTCACTAAAAAAACAAAAACGGTCTGTGGATTATTCCATCGGGATGGAAGGTGGAACTTACAGACTCGATCTTTCTCAAAACAGTGGACATCAAGCGATTCTGCAGAGCTGGGTCTATATTTTTAACGGCGTGGAAGGGCATTTTGGCTGCTCGCCGGGACTCCCTCTACCCGCCTCCATCGAAGTTCAGTTATATGAGAAGAACAGGGAGCTTTCGGAAATTATCGATGAGGTTAGCGGTAAAGAAGATGTCCGGTCCAAAGAAGGCGCATTCGGCATATTAACAAATAACCTGTTCACCAGAACAGGGGCTTTTGAAGCTGCTCTGATCAGCGCGATGATTCCATTTATAAATACAAAATTTTACAAATAAGAGGCTGTCATGGAAATAGATAAGAAACTCATTCGTCAGATGCCAAAAACGGACCTGCACTGCCACCTGGACGGAAGTATGAGAGTTGAAACAATTTTGGACCTGGCAAAAAGTCAAAATGTAAAATTGCCCGCTGACAACAAAGAAGATCTGACCCGTCTTCTGGTTCCGGGCCTGCAGTGTAAAAGCCTTGTGGAATACCTGCGTCCTTTTGACATCACACTTTCGGTACTCCAGGAGTTTAATGCACTGAAAAGAGCGGCATTTGAGCTCGCCGAGGATGCGGCAAAGGAGAACATCTGGTATCTTGAAGTAAGATATTCCCCTATCTTACATACAAATAATGGCATGAAACTCACTGACGTAGTCGACGCGGTTCTCCATGGCCTGAAAGAGGCTGAGAGAAAATACCATATTAAAACAGGCGTTATTATCTGCGGGATGCGCAATATTAATCCGGAAACGTCTATTCTGCTTGCGGAATTGTCCGTCGCTTACAAAAATCAGGGTGTGGTAGGCTTTGATCTAGCCGGAGCCGAGGAAAATTTCCCCGCCAAACATCATCGCGAAGCGTTTTATCTGATTTTGAACAACAACATCAACTGCACTGCTCATGCCGGTGAAGCCTATGGACCGGAAAGTATTCATCAGGCCATCCATTATTGCGGCGCTCACAGAATCGGCCATGGAACCCGGTTAAAAGAAAATGGTGATTTACTTAACTTTGTAAATGACCATCGGATTCCCATGGAAATATGTCTTACGAGTAATATTCAGACCAAAGCGGCCTCGTCATTTAAAAATCATCCGTTAAAATTTTATTATGAATACGGACTGCGTGTGACGATCAATACCGACAACCGGCTGATTTCCAATACGACTATGACCGATGAACTTTATCTGGCTGCCAAATATGCCGACCTTGATGTTGAGGGTTTAAAGGATATCATCGTGGGAGGTTTTAAAAGCGCTTTTCTGCCCATGCGTGAAAAAGCCCTTATGCTCAATATGGTAAACGCCGATTTATCGAAATATTAGGTTTAAAAGTGAAATTTAAACCCACGGCCGCCATCTTTGTTCTTCTGTTAATCGGTATAAATTATGCCGAAGATCTCCATTTCGAAATAAACACCGACCGGATCACCGCGGACAATGACAGTAATATTGTAGTTCCATTGAAAATGATTGCCGGCGATGACCAACATCTCAACAGAGAACCTGAAATTGATTTCGCGTTGACTGATACCGCTCGCGCTTTTGTCTATCTGGGCTTCAGCGTTGAGAATGACACAAATAGTGATGATTCTTATTACTCGGGTGATGAAATTTTTCTGCTGGTTTTTAAATGCACCGGGGCATCCCGGCATGATTCATGTCTTGTAAAAGGGGAAATTTCTTATGTGCATTGCTCGGAAACCGAAGGATGGTGCAAGCGCTCTGTTCAGCCCATAGAAATGATCATTTATTCGGACGTTGTCCGCCCGTAAGCGGTTAAATCTTCCATTTTTTTAATTTTTCACGTATTTGCTTCATTAAACCGGGTTTCAGCAAAGCCACCGCGAACAAAATCAGTAGCAGCCCTGGTATGACAGGAATGACAAAACCGATCAACCCTATTACAATAAGCAGCGTGGCGAGTAAAGATTTCTTCTTTGTAAAGTGTTTTATCTCTTCCCAAAGCGGTTTTTTCCCCGGTATATTCCGATTATTATTCGTTTCCGGCATAACTAATCTTGGACCTCATTGGAATTCCATCTGAAACTAAACCCGCGCAGCAATATAGTGCGGAATAAATTAAAGTTGAATGATCTGATGTGACCGGCGGTCGAGCTTTAAATTATCAAACAAATGCTGAATCCAACCGGGGCCATATTTATTCAAAAAATAAATGCTCCCGATGTATCTTTCCTGCATATGTTTTTCAGGCAAAACGGCTTTGTAGATTGTTTCAAAGTGCCCGGTCATTAAAGCGTTCTGTTCCTGGGCTTTTTTGATCAGTCTCCCGGCCAGCCGATCCATATTGGCTTCTATCGAATCAAATGTTTTTTCAACGGGAGCTGCCGCTGTCGGATCAAGAATTATCGCTTTCCCGGTTATTTCCTGCCGGTATCGATCTATTGCCTTCTTCAGATTCATGAAAATCTCGTCCAAATCCCTGAATTGATCAGCTCTAAAAAAATCCGCAATAAATTCATCCGCATCAGGTTGAAGGCGATCCGGATCTATCTCATATTTATTAAGCAATCTTTGAATTTTTGGTTCAATCAGCGTAGCGGAAATTCTCGATTTTAGATGGGGCATGACGATACCAAGCGAATCAAATGCGGCGCTGATTTGTGCCCAGTATGCGATTTCCGCGGGTCCGGCGACATAAGATGCCACGGGAAGCATCCAGCTTTGCCATAATGGTCTTGTCAGAACGGTTGACGAGACTAATCCCGGATTTGCATGAATCATTCTGATTAATTGATCCCCTGATAATTTTTCATCGTGATCAAAAATTCTGAAAAAATCACCATCCCGGATAATGGCTTCGCGCTTTCCCTCTTTTGTTTTATAAAACAGATAACTCTTATCACCCTGCACATGAACCTGCTGAAAATAACCTGATTGCTCAAGATGCCTTGACTGATCTTCTATTTTATTTAACAATTCACTATTTTTTTTAACGATTTCTTCAAAAAACCCAATACTTTTTTCTTTTACGGATTCCGTTGACGGATTAAACAACAGAAGCCCGTACTCCTTAAATAGCATCATCATCTGCTCAGAAAAAGCTTCGTGCCAGGGTCTTCCTGGTTTGTAAATTCTATCCAATGCTTCAAACAATGAATTTGTGAATTCAGTCTCCTGAAGATTTTCCCGCAATTGATTTAGGATTGGAACAATTTTACCATCAAGACCGCGGTTACCTATCGAAACATATTTATCACCCTGAACATCTTCATAGTTTAAGTTTGCCAACGTTCCGTCTTTGGTCCAGAAATTAAAATGATTAACTTCCTGAAAATCATGGTCTTCCGTTTCCAGCCAAAAAACAGGCACAAAATGAAACCCGTGATTCTCTGCGTTTAATTTGTCCGCCAGCATGATGGTTGTAATAGTTTTGTAAACAGTATAAAGCGGTGATAAAAATAATCCGAGCTGCTGCCCCGTTATTATGATGACCGTGTTTTTTTCTTCGAGCAGATTTAGATTATCAAGTACTTTTGCATCCGCATTCATTTGATTCTGCCGGATTAGTTCTTTGATAAAAATCCGGTGTTGATCAGATTTTAAAATGTCCCTGCAAATATTTTTCCAGTCGGGGTTCAGCGGTTGTCTTATGAAGGAATTTAATTTTCCGGACTCTGCGATGTAATCCTGATGGATGGTGTTTGTATTATAGAAAAGTGGATGCAAATTTAATCTTTCTTTCCAAATATGATCATTCGGCTCGAGCGCGGATGATAGACGCTGCCGTCATACTCTCCAAATAGTTTTTCGACAAGAATACCGGCTGTGCCCAGAATTTTCGTCATCTCTTCCGGTGAATACAACCGGACAGATTCATAAAACACCTTGTTTCCGGCATTTTTATTAATCGTAATTTTTTTATAGACCCTTTTTTCATCAACCCAGCGTTCCTCTTCAATTTCAAGATCACCCGCTTTTCGGTGTCCGTGAGGCTTTAAATTGGCGACAACATAGTCAGGATTTAAATAATCGATCACAAAATAGCCATCTTTCTTTAAGACCCTGGACAGCTCCATAGCTACGGATTGATTTGTCCGGTCTTTTTCAAAATAACCGAACGATGTAAACAAACTAAAAATAATATCAAAATATTGCGGGTGAAACGGCAAATAGCGCATATCTGCCTGTACAAATGAAGGATAAGTTCCCCCGGTCTGCCGGTTTTTGGCTTCTTGGAGAAGATGCGCCGACAGGTCCACACCGAAAACTTTGTATGACTGATCCCCGAGTAAATACGAATGGCGTCCGTTACCGCACGCCACATCGAGGATTCTGCTTTGGAGATTAATAGGGGCTTCTCTAAAGATTAGATCCACTAATTTCAGCGCGTCATCCTGGTCACGGTGTTCATAGACGGTCAGGTAATCTTCACCGAACCATTCTTTGTACCAGTTTTTATTATAACCAGTTGTTTCTGACATACCAGCTCAATGTCTCCCGAATACCTTCTTCCAGGGATATTTCAGCTTCAAAACCAAAATCTTCCTTTGCTTTTTTAGTGCTGCATACCCAAAAATC
Source organism: Calditrichaceae bacterium (assembly GCA_050178385.1). Taxonomy (GTDB): domain Bacteria; phylum Calditrichota; class Calditrichia; order Calditrichales; family JBFXGD01; genus JBFXGD01. The sequence continues at coordinate 45,931 of JBFXGD010000002.1, read as the reverse complement.
CGGTTCCATTTCAAGAATCTTCTGACGGTTGAGAATCGTGTTTTTCCCTGAAAATTTCGCGTAGGCCTCGGAGATTGTCGCGATCAATTTCATTACCGGCATGGGAATACTGACCCGGATGCCTCTTTTCCCGAGCAAATCCAATATAATCCGCGCAAATTCATCCGCGCTGACCGGTTTTGAATTCGCCAGAAAGTATATCTTACCTAAGGATTTTTTGTTTTCCGCGGCAAGAATGATACCTCTCACCAGATCTTTTGCGTGAATCAGACTAAAATATTTTTCCCTGCCGCCCAACTGCGGGATCAGGCGCATTTTCGCGGTTTTAAACATTTCGAGCACATCAGTGTCACGAGGACCGTATACGACCGGGGGCCTAACGACAGTTACCGGCGCCTTTTTGCTGAGTCCCATCACATATCTCTCTGCTGCCAGCTTGCTTTTGCCATAAAATGTGATGGGCTTAGGCTCAACCGATTCATTAACCGGGCTGATTGTTGGGCTTGGTCCGGAGGCAGCCTGCGAACTCACCATCAGAAAGCGCTTAATTTTGTGCTTCGAATTTATAACGGCGTCAATCAGATTTTTTGTGCCTTCATAATTACCCCGGTAAAACTTCTCTTCATTATCCGCTTTTGTCACACCGGCAATATGATAAACATAATCCACGTCTTTTATCGCATCCGCGAGCGACTTCCGATCATTGAGACTTCCGTAAAAACATTCAACGTCAAGATCCGCGATCCACCGCAGGTTACTAGTGCTTCGAACGAGACAACGAACCTCATATCCCCTGTTCAGCAACGATTCAGCAAGGAAGCTGCCGATAAACCCTGTCGCGCCTGTCAATAATATCTTCATTAAGAACTTTCTTTTCAATTTATTGTTTTTTATAATTTTACAGCTTCGTTCACATAAAATAATTAGCATATTTTAAAAAAGTTTATTAAATTTCGCAAACTTTTTACTGTCGTTAATTTATTATTTTTTATTTATTAAAAGGACTTTAAAAATCCTGATATCCTAATTTGTAAATTTATTTTCCCCTGGAGGATGATTGGATATATTTACTAAATGCAAAAATTTCACACGCGCAAAAGAAACTATTGACGCTGGGATTTATCCCTACTTTATACCTCTTTCCGGAAATGACGGACCGAGAGTTCGCATGGACGGACATGAAGTGATCATGATTGGTTCAAACAATTATCTTGGGCTTACCCAGGATCCCCGTGTAATCGAAGCCGCGATTGAAGCCACTAAAAAATATGGTACCAGTTGTTCAGGTTCACGTTTTTTAAACGGCACGCTTGATATGCATATTGAACTGGAACAGAAAATCGCCGGGTTTATGAAACGTGAAGCCGCGCTCATTTTCAGCACCGGCTATATGACAAATCTGGGGGCCATCTCTACCCTTGCGGGGAAAGATGATTATATTATCATGGATAAGGCGGATCACGCATCAATTTATGCCGGAACAATCGCCGCTCTGGGCGCCACCATAAAGAGATACCGTCATAATGATATGGAAGATCTGGAACGGGTTATTTCGCGTCTCGAACCTGAAAAGGGTAAGTTGATCGTCAGTGACGGGGTTTTCAGTATGGAAGGCGATCTTGTCAACCTGGCTAAATTAGTTAAAATCGCAAAAAAATATAACGCGCGGGTTTATATTGACGAAGCCCATGGTGTAGGCGTACTCGGAAAAAACGGAAGAGGCAGTTGCGAACATCTCGGATTTGAAGATGATGTGGATATTGTCATGAGTACATTCAGTAAATCACTCGCTTCCATAGGCGGATTTATTGCCGGGAGCGAAGAAGTAATCAGTTATATGAAACATAAAGCCAGTCCGTTAATTTTCAGCGCATCGCCGACTCCGGCTGCAACCGCTTCGGTGATGAAAGCGATCGACATCATTAAGAGTGAACCGGAACATTTACAAAGACTTCAATACATTGCGTCTTTTATGCGTAAAGAATTTAAATCTATTGGTTTTGATACGGGTGTAAGTAATGATACGCCGATTATTCCTATTTTTGTGCGGAATGATGAAAAAACATTCTATTTCTGGCGGAAACTATTTGATGCGGGTGTATTTGCCAACGCGGTTATCAGCCCGGCGGTGCCGCCTGACCAGGCGCTCCTGAGAACAAGCTTCATGTCGAGTCATTCTGATGAAGATCTGGAACAGGTTCTTGAAATTATGAAAAGAATCGGCAAAGAAATAGGAATCATATAATTCTTTAAGCGAGGATAAAATATGGAAGTAAGAGTCGAACCTGTCCGATCCGCAAAAGAAAAAAGCAGCTTTATCAATTTTGAATGGGAGGCAAACCGGGAAACTCCCAACTGGGTTAGTCCTCTAAAACTGGCAAGAAAAGATTTGCTGAATCCTAAAAAGAATCCATTTTTTTTACACTCCGAAATTGAAATGTTTCTGGCTCACAAAAACGGGAAAATTGTCGGGCGTATCGCGGCCATCACAAACCAGAACTATAACGATTTTCATAATGATAAAACAGGATTCTGGGGCTTCTTTGATTGTATCAATGACCAGGACACCGCAAATGCCCTCTTCAGGGCTGCCGCGGAATGGCTTAAAGGGAAAAAACGTGATGTGATGATCGGCCCCATGAACCCATCCACAAATGACGAGGCGGGACTTCTGATTGAGGGTTTTGATACACCTCCATATTTAATGATGACTCACAATCCGGATTATTATCCCGGGATTGTTGAGGGCTTCGGAAATGTTAAAGCCAAAGATCTTTACGCCTGGATAATTACAACCGAGGAAGCGGAAAAAAACATCACCGAAAAAATGGTAAGAGTTTCCGACAAAATCATTAAAAAATATGACCTGAAAATCCGTAATCTGAAGGTAAAAGATCTAAAAAATGAGATCAAACTGGTCAAAGAAATATACAACAACGCCTGGAGTGAAAACTGGGGTTTTGTTCCTTTCACGGATGAGGAGATAAACCATGTAGCGGCGGATTTAAAGGACATCGCGGATGAGAATCTTCTCCTTCTGGCCGAGAAAAACGGCGAACCCATAGGATTTAGTGTCACACTCCCCAATATTAATGAAATTTTAGCCAGGATCCCCAATGGCCGGTTGCTGCCGACCGGAATATTTAAACTTCTTGCCGGTCTAAAAAAGATAAAAACCGTCCGCGTCGTGATACTCGGAGTAAAAAAAGAGTATCAGTTTATTGGATTAGGCTCCATCTTTTATATTGAATCTATACGCAGAGCCAGAAAATTGGGCTATCAGGCGGGTGAAATGTCCTGGATACTGGAGGATAACAACGCCATGAACAGAGCGATAGAAGCTGTTGGGTCCAAAATTTATAAAAAATACAGGATATACTCATTTCCCTTGTAAAAAAAAAGCCCGGTGATTGCCGGGCTTTTCAATTTAAATAAGGACGGGGATCAATATTCGTCTTCGTTGTAATAATCCTCGTTCCCCGTGAATGCAGCGGAATTGAATTTTTTCTCTTTTTTGCAAAAATCAAAAAACTCACAATCATGACATTCAAAATCCTCGCAATCCGTCATGTCCTCACACGTTCCGTTTAAGTCCAGCGTGATTGATTCCCGATAACATAACATATCATGATTGTAATGACAATCTTCAGCGCTACATCGCAAATTCTCGAAGTAAGCCATTGAGATAGCCTCCCTTGAAAGACTGATCTGTTATTAATTATAATTTCCTTCATCATGTTCGCGGAGATATTTACTGCTCTCATCAAGCAGTTTCCTCTCCTCTTCGGTCAGATTCATAAATCCGACCCGATTCATTTTATCCAGCAAATCATCCAATACTTGTCTGTAATACTGGGTTTTATCTGAACCGCCTTTTGTAAATTTCATATCTGCGTTATGAGTGGCTTTTTTTGTTATAGAATTAAGGCTGCCTTTAATTTTATAAAACAGATACCAGTATTTCAAATACACAAATCCGATCAGCATTCCGCCGAGATGCGCAGCGTGAGCAATCCCATCCGTGGCCGGCCCAACCGTCGAAAAGAAAGAGACCAGAGCAAGAAACGCCATGAAATATTTAACTTTAACCGGAAAAAGAAAGTATATATATATCATCCGGTCCGGATACCTTAATGCATATGCAACCATGATACCGTAAACCGCGCCCGAGGCGCCGATTGTCGGAGCATTGGATAGTAAAATTACCGTTAAACCCGCTCCGATTCCCGTCAAAAAATAGTACTTTAAAAATTCCCTCGTACCCCATTCCCGTTCCAGTTCCGCTCCGAACATCCAAAAGATGAACATATTGAAAAAAACATGCCAGAACCCGCCATGCAGAAACATATATGTTACTAATTGCCATATTTTGAATTGGTGCAGCACACCGTATGGATCAAGCGCGAAATTTTTAACCAGAACACTGTTAAGTCCCGGATTTATGAACTGCATTAAAAACACCACACCATTGAGGAAGACGATATTCTTTACGGCCGGTGGCAGAACACCACCCGGGCCAAAACCAAAAGACTTGTAGTTATTCATATTTCTTCTTTATTTCGATAAATATCAGATTTTATAAAATCTACTCCAAAAACGTCCTTCAGGTTTCCGGACAATGCAAAAATTTCTCAATATGCCTTCGCGAATATAACACGTCCATTTGAATCTTTACCGCAAATTACGCATTTGCCCTTTTCTTTTTTCTGATCAAACGGGATACATCTAAGCGTCGCTTTCGTATCATCCTTTACTTTTGATTCGCACTCAGGGCTTCCACACCAATGACTTCTGATGAATCCCCCGTCCTTCGCGATCACGTCTTTGAACCGGTCATAATTATCAATTTCAAACGTATTCTCATTCTGAAAATTCCTTGCCCGCTCCAATAATTCTTTCTGCATTTTCTCTAATTCTGACGTTACCAGTTCCAGAATACCATCCCTTTTCACGTTCTTTTTCTCGAGCGTATCCCTGCGAACCATGACCATCTGATTATTATCCACATCCTTGGGACCGATCTCGAGCCGGATAGGAATTCCCTGCAGTTCCCAGTCGGCAAATTTATATCCCGGTTTATACTGATCCCGGTCATCAAATATTACATTATGTTTTGTCTTTAACTCTTTATAGACTGAATCGGCATAATCAAGAACAACTTTTTTCTGATCATCTCCACGCCAGATCGGAACAATCACGATGGGCCGCTGAGCGACACGCGGCGGTATAACAACCCCACGGTCATCACTGTGAGTCATGATTAGCGCGCCGATTAATCTTGTGCTCACTCCCCATGATGTGGCCCAAACATAATTTAGTTTGCCTTCTCTGTCCTGATACTGCACATCAAATGCTTTCGCAAAATTTTGTCCCAGATGGTGGGATGTCCCCGCCTGAAGCGCCTTGCGGTCCTGCATCATCGATTCGATGCAATAAGTATGAAGCGCGCCGGCAAACTTTTCGGAATCAGATTTTTTACCCGGAATCACAGGTATCGCTAAAAATTCTTCTGAAAAAGTCCGGTAAATTTCGAGCAGTTTTAGTGCCTCTTCTTCCGCCTCATCATAGGTTTCATGAGCGGTATGACCTTCCTGCCAAAGAAATTCGGATGTTCTGAGGAATAACCGTGTGCGAAGCTCCCAGCGCATCACATTTGCCCACTGATTTATCAGGATCGGCAAATCCCTGTAACTCATGATCCATTTTTTGTACATACTCCAGATCATGGTCTCCGAAGTTGGCCGGATATATAATTTTTCTTCCAACTCCTGTCCACCGCCGTGGGTCACAACCGCGCACTCAGGGGCGAATCCCTCCACATGCTCTGCTTCTTTCTTCATAAAGCTTTCGGGTATCAGAAGCGGAAAATATGCATTCACATGTCCTGAATCCTTGAACATTTTATCCAGATTGCTCTGGATCATTTCCCAAATAGCATATCCGTTGGGCCGTATTACCATAGCGCCTTTTACCGGTGAATAGTCAGCCAGTTTTGCCTGTAATACAACGTCTGTATACCAGCGTGAATAATCTACATCTCTCGGTGTGACCTTCTCAGCCATAACATCCCCAATTTATTACAAATATTATAATTGTGAAAAATCCTGTTTGGAAAGATAAAAAACCGGACAATAACTTCGGCATGATGTCAAGCATTTAAATTCGGGACTCTTTCACAGTTACTAATTTTACTCATATAAAGTACGCCTGGAGGGAATCGAACCCCCAACCTTTGGAACCGGAATCCAACGCTCTATCCAATTGAGCTACAGGCGCATGATTTTACACGGAGGCGAAATATATTTCACAAGGCCATTAATGTCAAGAAAAAATACACTTTAAAACAGATTTAAATCATTTATTCCGTTTCGGCAGCTATAATTTGGTCAAATTTTGCAAATCACGGTTTCTCCCGATGACAACCATGATGTCTCCTTCCCTGATTATCGTATCCGCCGCGGGATTATTATTAGTGGCAGTCGGCTGATATTTTCCATCTATATTCTCCTTTTGCGGAGACTGAATTGCTATCAGATTTACGCCGTACTTCACCCGCAATGCAATCTGAGCGAGTGATTTGCCTACAAATACCTTAGGAGCTGTCACCTTGGCAGCCGCATTACCGTCACCAATAAAGGTAATGTCAATCAAGCCTTTATGCATCAGGCGGTAAGATAGCTTCTCCGCCGCTTCAACTTCCGGAGTGATGATCATATCCACACCGACAGCTCTAAGAATTTTGACATGAACCGGGTCAGATGCCCGGGCAATCACCTTCTTTACCCCAAGCTGTTTAAGATTGACAGCGGCCAGCAGATTCGATTCAAAATGCTCGCCTATGCACACGACGGCCACATCAATATCACTTACGCCAAGCGCGGATAAGGCGGATTCGTCCGTGGCATCCAGTTTTACCGCGTAAGTGACCATATCCTGCATTTCTTCAACAAGATTCATGCTTTTATCCACGCCAATCACCTCGGCGCCTTTTTCAATTAAATTCGTAGCCAGTTCTTTCCCGAAGACACCCAGACCGACAATTAAATATTTATCCATAATTATCTCCTCTATCCTACCATAATATTTCGTTCGGCAGGATATTCAATTTTTTGATTTTCTTTTGGAGTGGTAATAGCAAATGCCAGTGTTAACGGTCCTATTCTCCCGATAAACATTGTCAGAATAATAATGAATCTTCCCCACCCCGACAAATTTGGTGTTAAACCCCTTGAAAGTCCCACCGTGCCAAAAGCAGAGATTTCCTCAAATAAAATATCAAGATATTCCGCGTTTTCCGTGATTGAAAGAAAAAAAGTCGAGACGGCAATCACTGTTATCGAAAACGCAAAAACCACCAGGGCTCTGTTCAGCACCGTATATGAAATATTCCGGCGGAACATTTTAATTTTATTCTGACCGGTTATAATGGAATACAAGCTTCCGAATAACACTCCAAGCGTTGTTGTTTTTATCCCGCCACCCGTTGATCCCGGTGAAGCTCCGATGAACATCAATATCAAAATCAGCAATGTCGCCGGCATGGATAACCGGGCAAAATCCACCGTATTGAAACCGGCTGTGCGGGCTGTTACCGAACTGAAGAATGCCTGCATTAACCTGTCTCCGGGTGAACCGCTGTTGCTTTCAAGCAGAAATATAACTATTGTTCCGCCTGCGAGTAAAATAGTCGTAATAAGGACAACCAGTTTCGTCTGAACTGACCATTTTTTACTTTTTGTCACTTTTTTTCCGCTTAATACGCGCGCGCCACCCAGTTCCATAATTACAACAAATCCCAGCCCTCCAAAGATTATCAGAGCGGCAATCGTCAGCAAAACCGGGTAATTATGACTGTATCCCATAAGAGAATCAGAATTCAGAGAAAATCCCGCATTGCAGAAAGCTGAAATTGAATGAAAAACAGAATGATAAATCCTCTCACCCAACAACCAATCCGGATGATTCCAGGAAAAGAAAAGTATGAACGCTCCTATTGCTTCAAACGAGAAAGTGATGAGAACGGCATTTCGCAAACTTTTCGTTATCATTCCCAATCGGTCGATATTCATCATCTCCTGAAGCAGAACCCGTTCTCTGATCCCTACACCCTGGCCGAAAAACATCGCCAGAAAACTTGAAAGTGTCATGATACCCAATCCGCCAATCTGAATTAGCATCAGGATAATTATTTGACCGGTTAAGGAAAAATAACTTCCCGTATCAACAACGATCAATCCAGTCACACATGTGGCGCTTGTGGAAGTGAAAAGCGCGTCAAGAAAATCAATCGATTCTCCCGATGCGCTTGCCCTTGGCATCTGCAATAAAATAGTACCCGCCAGAATTACCAGCAAAAAGCTCAACAAAATGGTCTGGGCGGGATGAAATTTAAGAGAGGCGATCTTTCGGTTGTAACGGATTGCCGCGCTGATAACGGAAAGAAGAATAATTACCTGAGCAGACACAATCGTAAGTTTTGTGATTGCGGTGACATTCAAATTGGAAAAATAGTTTTGAATTAAGTCAATTCCCAGCGTATTGATAATCAGAACTGTCTGCGAGATGATCAGTAAGGTCAGAACTCCCTGAAACCAGTGCTTTTTAAGATAATCGACCCTGTCATGAACAAATATCAGTTTCAGAATATAGTGGAGGACAAAGTAGTGAACGATTAATATATCCATGCGTTCGAACCATCGTTCCAGTGTCATGGATAGATAAAAACCATACTGTGCAATAAGACTGGCGATGGCGCCCAGACTTACCACCAAAAAAAGGATATCAAGACCTTTTATGATCGATTTTGATCGGTCTTTGATCACCCGTGCGTTAAAACCTGTTAATAATGCCAAAATGTATTTTACCTTCGCTGAAACTGTCACCCCGTCCAAGACCAAAATCTACACCAAGAATACCCATCGGGGTATCCATGCGAATGCCGATACCATAGCCGGGAAGCGTATCATCTATAATCTTGTCATTTTCCGAATACTGGTAATACCCCCAGTCACTGAACAGAAATATACGAGAATTTCGGTTAAGAATAAATCGGTACTCAATGTTTGACCAGGCCACAATATCTCCCCTGAACTGATTTTCCCTGTATCCACGCAGACTTCTCGAACCTCCAAACCAAAAGTAATCAGACAACTGCAGACGGTCCCCTTTGATCTGGTTCGCGTTCAATGAGACGGAAAACACCTGATTTTTATAAAAATTATATAACCAGTCAAATCTTAATTTAACTGTCTGAATCTCTTCATTTTTTGAAATATCATCATCTTCCAGAAGATAGCCTGGACCGGAATTATTTTTGACCCCGTAACTATAGGAACTATTATAAAATATTCCGGATCTCGGATTTATCTGATAATCTCTGGTATCATATTCAACCCCGATTTCCATATTAAACAATGAATTTTTTGCCAGTCTGAGATCCCTGCTCGCGGCCGAATCAGGAGTCACCGTTTTTTGTTCCAATAATCCTACCAACGAAAGATTATCAAATATTTTAAGACGAGCATTCAGGTTGTAATTCCATTCAACATAAGTGCTGTCTCTTACGGTCCTGTCCAGTCCCAGGCCAAGATCAAACGGATAACCTAATATCCATGGCTCTGTATATGCCAGACTAAATTCCTCAGAATATTGATCGGCTTTTTTCCAGTGAATATCAAACCGGCGGCCTGTGCCAAACAGATTCTTAAAATTCAGATCAACCAGTCCCGTGAAATATCCGTCAGGGTTGGCTTCCGTATTGTCACCCGGTATATAGCCCACAACACCGTCAAAATATGTGGCGTTCCCCTCTTCCACTTCGATTATCAGATCTATATCTTTGTCACCATTCATTAAAATGGCCGGTTTTTTTACATTTTTAAAAAATGAAAGACGTGTCAATTTTTCAGGTATCTGCTTTATCCTCCGATCGGAATAAACATCCCCGCCGCTAATGTTCAGTTCTCTTAAAATGACATCGTCTCTTGTATAATGATTACCCTTTACTATTATGTTCCGTATATATGCCCGCTCGTTCTCATTGATTTTAAGATTAACGTCTAAATAATATATATTGCCATCAGGTCTGAATTGCATATTCTCAAAATCAGCATCGGCAAATAAAAATCCGGAATCAGCAGCCACGGACAGGAGCCGTTTCAAATCCTTTTCGAAACGTACGCGCGAATAATATGAATTTTTACTGACGTTTAATTGGCGGCGGTACAAGCCGGCTGAAACGGAGTCGGATTCGATCTCAATCTTTCCCCATACAACGCGTTTTCCCTCGTCACCATAAATTTTGAGCAAAACCTGTGTTGAATCATTTTCATATATTGTCTGAACTGAATCGATCCTGGCGAAAAGATAACCCAGGTCATTGAGGTACCTGCCATAACTGTCAACACTCTCCGCAAGCAGTCTTTTATAAAAAATCCGCCCTTTTTTAAGCCCCCACCCATTTTTAACTTCGGCGTTAGAGCCAATGAAGTTACCGGCAAACTCAACCTTTGTGACCGTGACGGAGTTTTGCCCAAATGACCTTAAACAAAGGATAAGGACAAAAATAGATGCCAGATAAAATATATTTTTCTTCATAGATAACTGCTTAATTGATCATACCTGAATTAACAAAGGATTTTTGATCTGCGGTCAATTTTTTCCGGAGACGAATTTTTCAATAGTTTCATCATATTCACCCTGGCTAATATAACCGTATTTCAACAGTTTGCCTAAAATCCATCTGGATTTCCAGTTGAGCCATCTGCTGTTATCGGTCGGGCTTGTGATCAGAGGCCTGGGGATTACTGCTGTCAGACGGACGGCTTCTTCCAAATTTAATTCAGTAACACTTTTACTGAAATATGACCTTGATGCCGCTTCAACTCCAAAGATTCCCGGACCGAATTCAATGACGTTCAAATACAGCTGGAAAATTCTGTTTTTGCTCAGAGTTTGCTCCATTTTTCGGGCAATTATAATTTCTTTGACTTTGCGGAGCAGGCTTTTTTCGGTACTGAGGAATAAATTTTTCGCGAGCTGCTGCGTTATGGTACTGCCTCCGCGCGCGTACCTGCCCTTCTCCCAGTTTCTTTTTACCGATTCCCATAATTCAATTCTATCAACGCCCTCATGCGAATAAAAGGACGCGTCTTCAGTAATGCGGATAGATTTTTTCAGGATTTCGGGGACATTGTCAAAAGCTACCCAGTATTGTCGGATGTGTAATTTTTTCCCGGCAGCCTTCTCATCCGCAACTCTCATTTTCATAAGCGCGGTCATATCCGGATTTTTTCTTTCCAGATAAGACATATCGGGTATTGAATAATAGATGTAGCCTGCAAGGATGAGGCCGGCGCCGAATAACAAGAGAGACGCGAACAATACGGTTTTTTTTATATACATTGTTAATTTATTAATCCTTGAGCATTCAAAACTTGTAAGAGATACATTTATTTTTCTTTTTTATAAATTATCAAAAAAATTGTTGAAATGTGACTTATTACTCAACAATGTCATAATGATAATGATAACTTAATTCAAAATTATCAATATACCCGTTATTCCTTCGAACAAGAGTGAATTTTAAAATAATTTACGTTTAAAACAAATATATTTGATGATAAAACGAATTATTAAACCGGTGTCCTGATCCGGAATTTCCGGAAATATCATCAATTGCGATTAATTCTGAATTCAGTGTGTGAAGAATAACTGAAAAAGGAGTACTTTTGATACCCCAAAAACCTTCTCAGACGGTTTCAGCATTTATTGACATTAACGGCCGGCTTGACAACGCGTATTTATCTGACATTCTGGTCATCCTCAATTCTATGAAGGTACAGTCTCTGTCGATAAGGAATATTTCCGGGGAACCGGAATCATTTTTTCATACTGTTCAAAACTCTGATTCGGATATTAATTGCACCCGGTATATTTCGCATAATTCTCTCCTGTTGTTAAATAAAAACCGGGATCGGTTAAGGCAAATGATACAGCCTCTGCTTTTCTGTACGAACCAGTACTATAAAAATCAGAATTTTTTCGGGTTTGATATTTTTCGTTTTTGGGGAGATGAACCTGAAATTTATATCATTAAAACAAATAAAAAACACGCAATTCTTACAATTCCTTCACCTGAAGATATAGAAGCGGTGTTCATGTCACCAGGCACAACACCGACTCAGAACATTAAGGATATCACAGAATATCTTAATCCAAATAGCGGCGTACTTCACGTCAGAACTGCCCCTGTTGATGATATTCGGATTATCGTCATACGGAAATTACTGGTCTACTTTGAAAAAAAGCCGGTATTTTATCATGACTATTCGTCTTTAACTGACGGTAAGATTGACAACAATATCGATTCAAATCAGAATCATCCCGAGAGAGGCATCTACTTCGATCTGGACCGTATCATAAAGAATGATTTTTTAGTTTCCTCAACCGATTCCATCAGAAAAGCGTATAAAAAATCGACTCAAAGTGATTTTATTTATGATATGACGGAATTTTTACTAAACGGTGGAAAATCATTCAGTCAAAGCATAAAATTCAACCGGTTTTTTTGCGGATACATAGACACGGAAATTCACCCGCTCCTAAGCAGCAAGAAGAATAAAAATGAATTTACGGTTAACGCGATAAATTCACTCATTCCCGGAACTCAATTCAGTTCAAAATGCATATTTATGATAGATGAAAAACAATTCTATCCCGAAAGCCCATATTTATATCAGGTAATCGCAAATTTGAAAAGAGCTTCCGCACAAGCATTGAAAGACAATATCACGGAAATTAAAGCGGGCATCCATGATATTATAAATACCGGATATTCATTTCGCGAAAAGAAATATCAGATTGATTATCTCATGAGCCGCGGAGTGAACAGGTTCTATTTTAAACTACCCGCGTTTGACAACAAATTTTACAGCGATCTTCCAGAAACTGATCCCAATTTTAAAGAATACATACACTGGTACGATCATCTCCGGGGAATGGAATTATATCTTCGGGAAGGTAAACACAGACCTGAATTCCTTATTGTGTATCCCGATCTTGATGAAGACAAGACTTCATTTTTTAAAACGATAAAAAAAGCAGAAGAATTGAGTCTTGATTATGATGTGATTGAGTTTAGTACTCTGGAAGATGATAAATTTTGTCAGGTTGAAAACGGCAAGTTAAAATTTCGGGACAAAAATTTCAAATTTATCATTTTACCCGGTATAGATACTTTGCCTCTGACCACTTTGAAAAAATTGGCGGCTTTTTATGCCAATGGCGGCTTTGTTATTGCTTTGGCGCAGCTCCCTTTAAAAGATTATTCATCAAATAATCAAGACGGGTTTAATGAGCTAAAGAGTGAAATATGGCCGGAAGAAGCCGATCTTCCCAGCACGCATTTCAAACTTAACGGTTCAGGAGGAATGGGATATTTTCAGGAAAATATCGACCGTTTCTCCGAAGTTCTGCAGGACCTTAAACCGCATATAATTATCTTCCCTGAAACAAAACGACCCGGACTCAAATATATCTTACGGGAAACGGATGAATCCTATATTCTGTTTCTTTTTAATTCCAATAGAGATGAAAAAATTGAGATAAAATTTAGAACGCGTCTTATTGGCGTCCCTTACAAACTGGAATTTGGAAGCACGCGGAAAGTACCCGTCCCGGAATGGATATGTGACTCAGACGGTCTGACCTTTTTTGTAAAATTACACGGCGGAGAAAGCAATCTGATTATTATCGATAAGACGAAAGCTGAAAAATACTGGCAGCTAAGTGCGTCGCAGATGGATCATTGTGAGATTCTTAAACAAAATGAATCTGAACTGGAACTCACAGGATGGCAAAGAGAACTGGGCGATTATTCAGTGACTGTCAGGAAAGACACGGAGATTAAAAAATTAACTTATCAAATAAAAAATAAACTTGCGATTCTGGTGGTAAGCACTGAAAACTGGTTCCTGGAAAGCAAACATTTTAAAAATAAGGTTCATCTTGGAGATCAGAGCGCCGCGTTTCCGTTCTACAGCGACTTTCTTACTTATCACAAACTTATCGTAATTAACGAAGATTATCTGGACAGCAAAAAACTGCTGCTTGATCTGGGAGATTTAAGCGACTGGTGCAGATTATCCGTTAATGATCAATTCGTCGGGAGTATTTATTCCCCTCCATGGTTTTTTGATATCACAAACTATGTTACGTCGGGAGAAAATAAAATAAGCATCACGGTCGCGAACAACCTGTCAAATTATCTGGCGGGACAGAATGCCGGATGTCAGAACGAGTATTTTTCAAGGGAATATGGATTATACGGGCCTGTGCGGCTTATTCCCTATTCTCAGGTACATTTGAAATTATAATTCGGTATTTATCAGTCCTTTGCGCCTTCTTTTATCCATTGTTTAATGCCGTCGGTATTGTTTTGGGGAAGACGATTCCGATCCAGTGGCATCCGTTTTATTTCTTTATAGGAGAAATATCCCTCTGTGACAATCAGGTATAATGGTGATAACTCAGGTTCAGGGAGATCTCTCACGACGTCCACCAGTTTTTCACCTGTCTGTGTAAAACGATAGTTCATAAACTCGTCTTTTGTATCGAAACTTAAAGAAAATTTAGTATTTGTTCCATGACATCCGGATTCAAACGCGCATTTGCCATTGAACATCGGCTGAAGGTCATCATAATAACTCAGATTTTTCTCAGGCAGCACATAATCGATATCGGCCGGATTTGTTCCGCTATCGCAGCTTTGTATTAAAATATTGGTCAAAATAATCAAACAGAAAATAAAAAACGCGTAAAAATTGATTTGCTTCACATCAACACCCCTGATATTTTTCTAAATATATTTATTATATGATGTATAAATAATCAAACAGAAACTTCAATTGGAGTCCGGATGACTAAAATTTAATAAATATTTTTAATGAAATTATATATTTATATATTCTAAATCAATATGATCATTTAATCAAAAGGCCATGAGAAAAAATATGGAAGTTACAGACCAAAAAAAAATATTGATCGTCGAAGACCACCAGGACATGATGAAGATACTTAAAAAGTATCTAAAATCTCAGAATTATACGGCCATCGAAGCTGAAAACGGTGAAGTGGGTTTACAAAAATTCAAGGATGAAGAACCCGACCTGATTCTTATGGATATAATGCTTCCGGGGATGTCCGGGCTGGAGGTAATTAAAGAAATAAAAAAGATTGATCAGGGCTCTAATTATACCCCTATCATTATTATCACCGCCAAAAACACGGTGAGTGACATTGTGCAGGGCCTCGGTGCGGGCGCTGATGATTATTTGGTAAAACCTTTTCATCTGGATGAACTCATCGCGCGCGTCAATTCGGCCTTACGGCTAAAAAAACTGAATGAACTACTTCTTAGCCAATCCTTGCAGCTTACCACTGCTAACAGGCAAATCAACAACCTTAATCAAACTCTGATAGAGAAAAACAGGGAATTGAGAAAAAATATTTTTGGTCTTCATACCTTGTTTGAAATTTCTATGGAACTCAATTCGATACTTGAAATGAAGCGCCTGATCAACTCCACGCTGCTGACTATTATTGGGCAGTTTTCCTGCAAGAGCGTGTTATTTCTATATGCGATGAAGCCGGCGACCAGAAGGCTCGAAGTCACTAATTCAAAGGGATTTTTTCAAAAAGATATCGCTGATCTTGTGATTCAAAAAAGTGATCCGCTGGAAAAATTTTTCGAAACACGCGGTTATCCGGTCAAGCTGAGGGAAATGAGCGATAAACTAAAAAATTCATCCGCGTTAAAAAGGATGCTAAACCTGCATATTGAGATTATTACCCCCATTATTGTTAAAAATTCACTTGAAGGGCTTATCTGTCTGGGCCCCAGGGTAAGGGACCTGAATTATGAGGAACGGGAATTACAGCAGATTTCCATTCTAAGCAATATGATATCAGTTGCCGTAACAAACGCGGCGTTATATAATGAAGTTGAACAGCTTTCATATACGGACGGAATGACTGAATTGCACAATTTCCGATATTTTGAGCTGAGATTAAAAGAAGAGGTGGTACGTCATAATCGTACCAAAACTGGACTCTCACTTCTGATTCTGGATGTTGATTTTTTTAAAAATTATAACGATACTCTTGGTCATCAGGCCGGTGATGAAGTTCTTCGTAAACTCGGTCATATACTCAAAGAGACCGTTCGTGAAAACGACATCGTCGCAAGATACGGTGGGGAGGAATTTGCGGTAATTCTGCCGGCGGTTGACAGAGACGGAGCAAAAATTCTCGCCGAACGTTTAAGGGAAAGAATCGAAAGCGCCAAATTTGATCACGAAGAGGTGCAGCCCAACGGAAATATTACCGTAAGCATCGGAGTTGCATCTTTGCAGGAAGATTCTATGGATTATAAGAGTTTAATAAATCAATCGGACACGGCGCTGTATTATGCGAAACGAAACGGACGAAATCAGATTCAGGAATTTAACGAAAAAATGGTGATGTAGCAGATGAAAATAGGGATTACATGTTATCCGACTTATGGCGGAAGCGGAGTTGTGGCAACCGAACTGGGTAAAAAATTTGCGCAAATGGGGCATGAAGTGCATTTTATTACTTATGCCCTGCCCTACAGATTGAACCGATTTACCGCGAATCTTTTCTTTCATGAAGTTGAAGTTCTCAAATATCCTTTATTTGAATATCCGCCCTATTCCCTTTCACTGGCATCAAAAATGGCTGAAATCATAGAATCCGCCAATCTGGACATACTTCATGTACATTATGCCATTCCCCACGCGACCAGCGCTTATCTGGCGAGAGAGATGACGGAAAAAAAGGATTTTAAATTCATCACCACCTTACATGGTACGGATATTACCCTAATCGGATCGGATCCTTCCTATATCAAAATCGTAAAGTTTTCCATAGAGCAAAGTAATGGTGTAACCGCCGTATCAGATTTTCTAAAAAAAGAGACGGAAAGCACTTTTCAGATCAAAAACGATATTCGGGTTATTCCAAATTTTATTCCCGATGATTTTTTGGAAATACGTGATTCAAAAAGCGTTAAACCTTACTGTGTAAGTGATGATGAATTTGTCCTTACACATATCTCAAATTTCAGGCCACTGAAAAGGGTCCACGAATTGATCCCCGTGGTCGAGGAGCTTTCAAAAAAATTCAAATTCAAACTTCTCATGGTCGGCGATGGACCTGAGCGTTATCGTGTAGAAAAAGAATGCCGGGAAAAAGGATTATGTAAATATATATTATTTCTGGGCAAACAGGAAAATATTAGTGAAATTCTGGCCGGTACCGATGTATTCTTGTTGCCGAGTGAAAACGAAAGTTTCGGATTAGCGGTGCTTGAAGCGATGGCCTGCGGCGTACCCTGCGTCTCTACTAACGCCGGTGGATTGCCCGAAGTTAATATTCATGGTGAAACAGGTTTTACGGTCGATATTGGAGATACCAGGGCATTTGCCGGGTACGTAAGTCGTCTGCTCGAAGATAAGGACCTGAGAATTTCATTTGGTAAGAACGCCAGGGAATTGGCCGTCAGCAAATATAATGCTGACAAAGTGGTTCCACTCTATTTAGATTATTACAATGAAATATTGAACCGGTAGAATTGAAATTGAATCCACTTATCATTTCCCACCGGGGAAACGGTAATCTTTACCCCGAAAACACCATTCCCGCCATGGAAACAGCGTTAAAGGAAGGCGCGAACGGGCTGGAGCTTGATATCCGGCTTTGTGGTGACCATGAGCTGGTAATTTTTCACGATTTTTCGTTAAAACGGTTATTTGGCTCTCCCGCTCGTGTCAGTCGCACGACCTCAGAACAGTTACGTGGTATGAAATTCGAAAATCTACCTGAATCCGCAGAAGTACATATACCAAAATTATCAGAAGTTATCGAGCATTTTAAAAATACAGTACCGATTAATATCGAGGCAAAATCAGGTATCTTCGGCAACCGGAAACTTGCCCATAACCTCAATAAAGTTATACAAAACAGCGGAGCCGCGGAGCAAATCTGGGTTTCTTCTTTTAATCCGTTTCTGCTTAACGCACTCAAATCAATAAACGGTAAAATCCGAACGGGATATTTATTTAAACGTCTATTCCTTTTCCACCGAGTTATAAATAATTTGACCGGGATTGACACGTTGCATCCGCTTCATTCGATTATCGATGAAAGGCTGGTGTCTGAGGCCCGAAAAAGAGATATGCCTGTTTTTGCCTGGACCGTCAATAATATTAACGATTTGAGCAGACTTTCCGGCTTTGATGAGGTTAAGGGAATAATTACCGATGTCCCAAATGTGATCGCGGAACACTATAAAAATATAGATGAAGCCTGCTGAAATTTTTTATCTTCCTTTTTCAAAACACCGGTCATGATTCGTGATTTATAAATTTTCCATTTTTGACTCTAACGTTGTTTGGAAGACCGTGTAATCGGCATCGCTCCACAGACAGAAATAAAGATCTTTGATTTTGGTCGGTCTTTGCAGGTATCCAATTGCCGCGCTGAGCATTATCTCCGCGCACCGTTCAACCGGGTATCCGAATATACCGGTACTGATCGCCGGGAAAGCGATACTCTCAAGTCCATATGTTTCTGCAAGAATCAGACTGTTCATTGTGGCGTTTTTTAATTTGGTATCTTCTTCCCCTTCACCCATTTTGGGTCCCACAGCGTGGATAACCTTTTTAACCGGGAGATTACCGCCGCCGGTGATAACCGCCCCACCGACATAAGTTCCTCCGATTCTGTTGCATTCCTCTTGTATCGAGGGTCCGCCTTTTGTTGAAATTGCCCCCGCAACGCCTCCACCGAGAATCAGGTGCTGATTTGCGGCATTAACAATGGCATCTACCGACATCGCGGTAATATCGCCTTTCTCCAAATGAAGAACACTCTCATTGATACGCATCTCAATGCTCATGGAATAATTCCTTCTTTTTGGATTAAAAATTAAAATACTTCAGGATGAATTGGATTGTATAATTAGTATCGTACGCTTTTATCGTGACTTGAATAATACAGACAAATTCGGAAAATTTAGTTTGATCCTCTGTGATAGACGATTTTTCCTCTTTTGATAGTCATATATGTGTGATTAATGCCATAATGATAAGGTAGATAATTCAAATTTGGGATATCCAGTAATATAAGATCGGCAAATTTTCCTTCTTCAACAGATCCGATTTTCTCATCCATTCCTATCGCTTTTGCCGCTGTCACAGTAGTCGCCCATAAAAGTTCATTTGGCAAAAGCCCCATTTTTAAGGCCCCGATGGTCCACATCAATTGAATATTCTGAGTGGCGGAACTGCCTGGATTAAAATCAGTCGCCACCGCCGGCTCACACCCGGCGTCAATCATTTTACGCGCCGGAGCGTACTCATCCTTACGGAGAAAAAATGTTGTCCCCGGAAGCAATATGGGAATCACACCCTGCTCAGCCATATCTTTTATTCCCTTATCTGATACCTTCACAAGATGATCCGCCGAAACAGCACCGACTTCCGCGGCTAATTCTCCGCCACCAAATGCGGAAAGTTCGTCAGCATGAATTTTGGGCATCAATCCGTAGTCCTTTGCTGCGACCAGTATTGCCCTGCTTTCATCAACCGTAAAAACACCTTTTTCGCAGAATACATCGCAGAAAACCGCTAATTTTTGTTTTGCTACCAGAGGTATCATTTCCTTTATTACGATATCGATATATGCCTTACGATTTGTCTGATACTCATCGGGAATTTCATGAGCGCCGAGAAAAGTGGGAATCATTTCCAGATCCTGCTCTGATGACAGTTCCTTTATGATTTCAAGAGATTTAATTTCATCCGCCGTAGACAGACCGTAACCGCTTTTCGCTTCTATTGTTGTTGTCCCGTACTCAAGGAAACGGTTAATTCTGTGCTTTGTCACCTCTTTTATCCGGGTCTTATCGGCCTCACGGAATCTTCTGACGCTGTTTCTGATGCCCCCTCCCGCTTCGGCAATTTCCTCATAACTTTTTCCCTGAATCCGCATAATAAATTCATCTTCGCGCGTCATCCAGAAAACAGGATGTGTGTGAGAATCTACAAAGCCCGGCAGGACAGTTTTACCATGGGCGTCGATCACCATATTTACATCCGGCAAATTGGTGCTTTTGATATAGATTTTGGAAATCTTCTGATTTTCGATCAGCAGGTGACAATTCTCTATTTCCAGAACGGTACCGTATTTTTCTCCGGAAACCGGAGTATATATTTTCCCGATATTTTTTATAAGTACACTCATCCTGATCCCCGGAAAATTATTGATCTGATATTTTTTTAAATCCGTTGTGCAGCTTGTCCCGGCTTACGGTCAGGGACTCCGAAATCACTTTCGTATCGCTTATTACAGGCATAAAATTTGTGTCGCCATCCCACCGGGGCACGATATGATAGTGCAGATGATCGACAATTCCCGCTCCTGCAACGCGACCCAGATTCATACCGATGTTCATAGCATGAGGACTCATTTCATTTTCCAGTACTTTAACAGCCATTTGAATGACTTTTTGCAGATCAAGCATTATATCATCATCCAAATCCAAAATATTACCTGTATGCAAATAAGGCACAACCATCAGGTGTCCATTGTTATATGGAAATTTATTTAGCATGACAAAACATTTTTCCGCCCTGTAAACAATCAAATTTTTCCGGTCATCTTTCTGGGGGGGAAGATCACAAAAGATACAACCCTCGGGCGATTTGTCAATTTCATTCAAAATATATTCCATTCTCCACGGGGCCCAAAGCCGTTTCATTTATCGTTCCTTCCTTTCAAGATAAAATAGCCCAATACCGTTAAACAGCATTGGGCTAAGATTTTTAAATATTAATATAGCTTCTTCATATCAACAGCTAGATTATTCTTCATTCTCACTTTCTGCTTCAGAGATGATCTTAGCCGCGATGTCCGGCGGAACATCCTCATAATGCGAGAAAGTCCGTTTATGAATTCCTCGTCCCTGCGTAATGGACCGTAATGTGGTTGAGTATTTATATAACTCTGCCAGAGGAACCATCGCTTTAATTACCTGAAATTTACCGTCACTGTCCATTCCCATAATTTTCCCGCGGCGGCTGCTGATATCACCCATCACATCACCCATATAATCATCCGGAACACGGACTTCCAGTAAATAAATCGGCTCCAACAAAACCGGCTTAGCATCATGGAACGCTTTTTTAAATCCCATGGAAGCCGCGATTTTAAATGCCATTTCAGATGAATCGACATTATGATAACTGCCGTCAAAACAAGCCACACGAACGTCAACGACCGGATAACCCGCGAGCACGCCTTTTTCCATTATTTCAATGACACCCTTCTCGACAGCGGGGATATATTTTCCGGGAATTACACCGCCGACAATCGCATTAACAAATTCAAATTTTTCACCCCTGGTCATTGGTTCAATTTTCAAATGGCAATCTCCGTATTGGCCTCTGCCACCGGATTGTTTTTTATATTTACCCTGGGCTTCGGCTTTCCCCTTTATTGTTTCGCGATATGGTATTCTTGGCTCCTCTTCTTCAACTTCCACTCCGAATCTCTGTTTCAGGCGCTGTAAAATAATCGCGAGATGGAGTTCGCCCTGTCCTGATATGATCGTTTGATGCAGTTCCGGATCCTGGTGGTAAACAAAGGTCGGATCTTCTTCATGAAGTATATGCAGGCCTTGACCAATTTTATCCTCATCACCTTTTGCTTTCGGTCTGATCGCGCCCCGGATAATCGGTTCCGGAAAATCTATCACAGGAAACACAACAGGTCTTTCTTTTGCCGCAAGTGTATCACTGGTATGTGTCTTTTTGAGTTTTACAAGCGCGCCGATATCCCCGGCATGGAGCTCCTCAATATTCTTCTTGTTTTTACCGTTCAGAATAAAAATCTGACCAATTCTCTCGATATGATCCCGGGATGTATTCATAACGTCATCCCCTGTTTTTAAAGTGCCGGACATTACTTTAAAATATGAAAGCTCTCCAACATGCAGCTCAGATATAGTCTTAAAGATAAATGCCGAAACGGGATCTGCAGAGCTGACTTTTACCGTCTTTTCGTCTTTCGTCGTTTTGTCTCCGTGTTCGTTCGGCGCAGGACAGAAATTAACAATCACATCGAGCAGCCTTTTAACACCTATATTTTCCGTCGCCGACACACAAAACACCGGGTAAACTTCATCATTTGCAACCGCTTTTTTAAAACCGACAATGAATTCATCTTCACTTAGTGTTCCTGCTTCAAAATATTTTTCCATCAGCGAATCATCGCTCTCCGCCACGGCCTCAACCAGTTTGAGATGGAGTTCGTTCGCTTTTTCTTTCAATCCATCCGGAATATCTTCTTCCTTATATTCACCGCTTCCATCTTTTGCATAATTTAAAACCTTCATTCTGAACAGGTCGACGATCCGGTCAAAATTAGGTCCTGTTTCAACGGGAAATTGCGCCAGTACCGCCTTGTGCCCAAGACTTTCCACGAGCCCTTCAAATACAGAATCAAAATTAATATTTTCACGATCCAGTTTATTCAAAATGATAAATCGGGGGAGTTTATTCTTTTCTGCTTCATTCCATACCATCTCAGTACCCACTTCGACACCGGAGCTTGCGGAGACCACCACAAAAACCGTATCGGCTGCTTTCATCGACCCAACTACTTCACCGAAAAAGTCAGAATATCCGGGAGTATCAATAATATTGATTTTGCGGTCTTTCCAAACTCCGTGCAGTAATGACGTATTGAGTGATATTTGCCTTTTGATTTCATCTTCATTGTAATCCGAGATTGTCGAACCCTGATCAATAGTTCCGATTCTTGTAGTCTCTTTCAGGTCAAACAGCATAGCCTCAACAAGTGTGGTTTTGCCCGCGCCTCCATGCGCCCCAAAAGCAATGTTGCGGATTTGTTCAGTCTGGAAAGCCTTCAATGTTGCCTCCTTTACTACGGTTCTCTTTTTTATGTATAGATTTATTTTAACTTCAGGTAAATTCGATTTTGCATTCCGAAATATCGAAATATCCTGCGCGCTTTATCCTAAAGCTCCCGATTACATAAGTATAAAAAGTAAGAAATTCATTTTTTGTTTGCAACAAAAATATCATATCCCGACAACACCTTGAGCTCGTATTATTTGAAAAAATTAAAGTTACAATTATATCTTTACAGCCTGTATCGTTTCCCGGTAATCCATTTTTGAATGTTCTCAAAATCAGGAAATTGTCTTTCCAGTTTTCTGAATCTCTCGGTATGAACCAACTTTCGACCGTTGACTATTCTGGCCGGCAGGTAAATATGCAACATCTCGTGGTACATCAGATATCTGACCACCTGCAAAGGAGCTTTTCGGGAATCAAATATTCGGCTGATGACCAGAAGATTTCTCGCGTCCGAATAAAATCCCAGCCGCCCGTAACTTTTGTTTAAACTCCATCCAAGTACCGGTTTTTGTATCTTATTCTCAAAAAATTGTGAATTTATGCTGTTGAATATCTCATTAAGATCATAAAATTTTCCTGCAGCTGTATATTTGACAGACGGCCGACGCTCATTAACCGGGTGCTGCGGCAAAATATATTCACGAACATATTCCCGGTATTTGCGGTTGATATCCCTTTCAACTTTATACCTGAATATTTTTGCAAGCAAAATAATGCCGAGAAGACCAAGTATCTCTTCGGGTACTGATTTGAATGTCTCGGAAATTCTGATTAAAATTTGACCGGAGCGCAAGCTGATAGTATGACGCAGGGATTTTGATGGATAGAACTCTGCTTTTAACCGGTACTTTTTAGTCGGAAAATTGAACTGATATTGTTCTGTCATCAAACTTTGAAGCTGCGTGTCAGTCATAAAAAAATTCTTCATCCGGAAATGAGAGACGCCTGTCCTGCATCACAGGCGCCATCTAAATTATCATATTTGGTGACTCTCGCCGATACCGAGAATTTTGGCCGAAAACCCCTTTGAATTAATCTTGTCCGCGAATTCCGCGGGATCAACGTCGATCACGTCAAATGTCTTATAGTGCATAGGAATTACAAGTTTTGGCTTTACAAACTCAACTGCTTTAACCGCGTCATCAATTCCCATGGTAAAATTATCGCCGATGCTGACGAGCATGACATCGACAGGATTCATTTCTCCGATGAGTTTCATATCCAGAAACAGACCGGTATCTCCTGTATGGTAGATTGTTTTGCCATCGATCATCAACAGACATCCCGCGGGAGTTCCGCCGTATGTGCCATCCGGGAATGAGGATCCATGCCACGCGGGGGTTAACTTCACTTTTCCAAACGGGAATTCATGAGCTCCTCCGATATGCATGGGATGAGCGTTCGCGCCTTTGGAACTGCAATAATTAACAATCTCAAAATTTGATATAATGGTTCCGTTTGACGCTTTTGCCATGGGTATCGCGTCCCCGAGATGATCGCCATGCGCATGGGTAACAATAATAAAATCGGCTTTGATGTCGGAAGGTTTTGATTTTGCCATTGGATTTCCATCGAGAAACGGATCTATGGCAATTTTATACTGATCCGTCTCTATCATCCATGCTGAATGACTCAGATAGGTCAATTTGATCATATAAACCTCCAAAATTTATAGTTATACGAACCATCTGTCTTGAAATTTAATAAATTCTGAGCAAAATAAAAATTGATTGCTGACAATTGTAGTTCCGGGAAATCCACGCGGATCCTATTTCCCGCCATTCCGGACAATATGCTTTGTAGCCTCCCTGTATGTCAGACCACTCATCAAAGTTTTGTTCTTTTCAACATATTCCATGACCTTAGTTGGCTGATTTTTTGCCCATTCCCTAAGAGTCCACCCGATTGCTTTTCTTATAAAAAAATTCTCTTCTTTAAGATGAAAACTAAAAATATTTTCCATTTCTTTTGACCAGAGAGACTCGTGCCTTGCCTGGGATATAAAACGGAGAATACCCGCCCGTCTTACCCATAGACAATCATCGGATTTCCACACATCAACATTTTTACTATAGGAATTGTACTTCCATAAAAATTCACCCAGTACACCGGTAGCAAGATAATCGGTCAACGCCCAGCCGTCACATTTCCGGAAAACCGGATAGAAGAGATGAAAATCGTCACTTACAAGAAAATCAATATGGTTGATCATTGCAAAAACTGCTATTGATCTTGTTTCAAAAGATTCCAGTGTCCACAATTGCCGAAAAAATTCAAGCAGGTCATCCCTGCCGGAAATTGATTTTCCGGCTTTTTTTGCTATTTTGCGCATTACCGGCACTTTTAATCCGTAAAATTTTAAATTGCTTTTATGATATGCGCGATGACGTTCTGCATGTACCGGATCTTCCATATTACTCAGAGATTCCAGTACATCCGATATCAATCGCATTGTCATTTCTCCGGATTAATATATCTGGATTTTTGGGGAAAGGCTGGTTTTTTTTGCATGATTCCATTTCGGAAACTGAGAGTATGTCAGCCGAAATTTATTGCCTGGGAAACGGTCAGTATTTCTAAAAAAAAGGAACCCGTAAGCCGGATTCCTTTTTAATATTTTAATTATTTAGTCATTGAGACAACTTCATTCGCGGTTTTCTGAACCGACTCAACAGACTTCGCGAAGGCTTCTTTTTCTTTAGCGGTTAAATCCATCTCAATTATTTTTTCCACACCGTTTGCGCCCAGAATTGCAGGAACACCTATAAACAGACCTTTTACTCCGTATTCACCATTCAGAAGCGCACTAACCGCCATAATTTTCTTTTTGTCAAATATAATCGCTTCCGCCATCTCAAGAGCACTCCAGGCAGGTGAGACAAAAGCGGAACCGGAGCCCAGAAGTTTTACAACTTCACCGCCCGCTTTGCGGGTTCTTGCCTCAATCGCATCCAGTTTTTCCGAAGATACAAATTTCTCGACGGGCATACCTGCAATCCTGCATGCGGAGCGTATCGGAAGCATATCGTCACCATGTCCACCCAATACGATTGCCTCAACATTTTCAACACTCACACCGGCTTCTTCGGCAATAAAATAGCGATAGCGGGCAGAATCCAAAACACCGGCCATACCGATCATGCGTTTGCGATCAGGCTTGAGGTTCATATTCAATCGATATACGATTGCGTCAAGCGGATTTGCTATAGAAATGACCATCGCTTTGGGGCAATACTTGCCAATTCCGGCGCTGACAAAATCAGTAATCTTTAGATTGGTCGCTAAAAGTTCTTCTCTTGTAGGAAGAGTGCCGTCCGGACGGGCAGCGCGTGGCACACCGGCAGTATTGATGACCATTTCGGCATCTTTTATCACATCATACTCTTTTGACCCTATGACTTTGATATCAGATGAGATAACCGGACAACCCTCTGAGATATCCAGGGTTTTCCCTTTAGCGAGCTCAGGCTCTTTCACATCGACGAGGGCAACAGTTCGCGCCAGACGACGCCGGACGATTTCCTGTACCAGCACGCCGCCGATATTCCCGCCGCCAACAACTGCAATTTTGTTTAACATTTCTGATCTCCTTTTACTTTAAAACGATGAAAAATAATATAGTTGTAATACCGGATTATTGATTTCAAAGAAGATAACACGATAGAAAAATATAACCTCTGTGTATATGCAAAGCAATAAATGATATTTTCATTCAAATGAAGAAAAAAAAAACAGGGCAATCAATTTTCAATTACCCTGTTTATATTTTTGTGATTTACCAATCGCCGTTATTCATAAAATCATTCATGGCGGCCGCGGCTTTTCTGCCGGCCCCCATCGCCAGAATGACTGTTGCCCCGCCGGTTACGATATCCCCGCCGGCGAACACGCCTTTTTTGGATGTTTTCATTGTCTCACTATCAACGGCGATCGTGCCGCGTTTTGTGAATTCTATTTCGGGTGAAGTTTGTTTGATAAGGGGATTTGATCCATTTCCGATAGCGATAATTGCCAAATCAATTTCCATAACGAACTCTGAATCTTCAATGGGTACCGGACGCCGCCGGCCCGATGCATCAGGTTCACCAAGTTCCATTTTGATGCATCTCATGGAATTCAGCCAGCCGCTTTCGTCCCCGACAAATTCAAGCGGACTCGTCAGCATCAGAAACTGGATTCCCTCTTCCTTGGCATGTTTTACTTCCTCAGCGCGTGCCGGCATTTCCTTGTCAGAACGGCGATATACAATATAAGCGTTTTTCGCTCCTAACCTGAGCGCGGTGCGTACTGAGTCCATCGCGGTGTTGCCACCACCGAAAACAGCAATATTCTTATCTTTGCAATCCAAAACAGGCGAATCGAAATTTGGAAAATCGTACGCCTTCATCAAATTAACACGGGTAAGAAATTCATTTGCCGAATAAACTCCGATCAGATTTTCACCAGGAATTCCAAGAAACCATGGCAGTCCGGCGCCCACGCCAACAAACACGGAGTCATACCCTTCTTCTTCCATGAGTTCATCGATAGTGGTTGTCCTTCCGATTACGGCATCGGTAACAAACTCAACGCCCATTTTTTGTAGACCTTCGATTTCCTGCCGCACGATATCTTTCGGCAGACGAAATTCCGGAATTCCATAGACCAGCACCCCGCCCAACTCATGGAGCGCTTCGAATACGGTCACTTTATGTCCCATCTGAATCATATCTTTAGCGCAGCTCAATCCGGCCGGACCGCTGCCAACTATAGCAACTTTTTTCCCAGTTGGAGCTCCCACTTTCGGCAGTTCGACTTTCCCGCTTGTTCTTTCATAATCAGCCACAAACCGTTCCAGATTTCCAATGGCAACAGGTTCGCCTCTCTTCGCCACGACACAAACCTGCTCACACTGCTCTTCCTGAGGACAAACACGTCCGCAAATCGCGGGGAGAGCGTTGTCTTCTTTAATTTTGTGCACGGCACCAATAAAATCACCTTCCGCGATCAGAGTAACAAAATCCTTAATTTGTATATTAACCGGACACCCCTGTACACATGTCGGCTTCGCGCATTGTAAACATCTTAACGCCTCTTCCTGTGCCATCTGAGTGGTATATCCGAGGTTTACCTCTTTGAAATTATGTCCCCGTTCCAGATGATCCTGTTCAACCATAGGATGCCGGGCTATTTTCATGCGTTCTTTTGCTGTCAACTTTTGCATTCGTTCACCATTTTTTTTATTTAAATTTATTTCTTCTAAATATTAAATTTCTAAATAATTTAAAAATCAGCTCTCAACTTGTTCGAGCTCCTTGTGCGCTTTAGCCTGTTTATCCAGATTGCATTCGTGTTTGAATTTTTCCAGTGATAGTTTCTCGTGTTTGGAATACATCTTGTTCCGGTCGGAAAGATTTTTGAAGTCGACAAGATGCGCGTCAAATTCCGGACCATCAACACAGGCAAATTTAGATTCATTACCCACAACAACCCGGCATCCACCGCACATTCCTGTACCGTCAACCATAATGGGGTTCAGACTGACAATTGTTTTTATTTTATACGGCCGTGTCACTTCGGCTACCGCTTTCATCATCGGGATCGGACCAATGGCCAGAACAAAATCAATTTTTTTGCCGGCATCGAGCAGTTCCTGCAGTTTCTGGGTTACAAAACCGTGGAATCCGTAAGATCCGTCATCAGTAGTCACGTATGCCTCATCGCTTACTGACCTTAGTTCATCTTCCAGGATAACCATATCCTTGCTTCTGGCGCCGTTAATTGTGATCACATAATTTCCGGCATCTTTTAGAGCAACCGCTGTCGGAAAAGCAATTGCCGTTCCCACTCCGCCGCCAATACTTACGACAGTACCAAATTTTTCGATTTCAGACTCGTGCCCCAACGGTCCGACAACATCCAGAATCTGATCTCCCGCTTCTTTCAGATTCAGAGCGCTTGTGGTTTTTCCAATCCCCTGGACAATAATCGTAATCGTTCCCTTTTCTTTGTCGGAATCCGCGATGGTCAAAGGGATTCTTTCGCCATGCTCATCAATTCGTATAATAACAAATTGACCCGCTTTTCGTTTGCTGGCAATTCTCGGCGCTTCAATCACAAAACGTTTAATATTTTCCGCAAGAAAGCCTGCTTCAACAATTTTGTACATTATTTAATAGTCCTCCGCTTGCAATGTTATTAAATATTAAAGTTACAAATATTATACCATTCATTCAATTAATTTTATTTCATTAAATCCAGTTTAATAGGATACTTGAACATATACGGTTAAATGACTGAAATTCCATTATTTAATATTATTTGCATCGGATTTTGCGAAGCGCTTCTGCGGGTTTAAAAGGAGTATTTTTATTAAAAATTGGAAAAATGTATTTTAAATTATTTTATTTGGTACAAATATTTTCAATATTTATATTTAATCCAGGCTTCGGTCAACATGCGAAAGCGGTAAACATTCAGAAAAAATAATCCTTCGTTTCTAATAAAAATTGATTTTTGAAAGTATTTATCCCGAGAATCAGGGCGTGAAATCAAAAAAAACAGGAACAAAATGTTCCACAACTGAATGATAATTCATTTATTTTTATCAGGTTAACATTGTTTAACAGGTTTTGAAACATACTATTTTAATTATCCCGTATGAAACACTTTTTGAAACACTTTGTTTATTAATCCGAAAATTATTAATCCAACCTGAGAAAGTAAAATTCCACCCATTGCGAGGAAGCAGCGTTGTCATAGATTTAACAGATTAAATCATCTAAAAACGCGTTCTCCGAAAGAAAGGCACAAATTTTGCTATCACCAACTGTAACGAATGGTTCTATTGGTATTAAATATTTGTGCGATTAGTTTATCTGTCGTGCTGATTTTGTGAAATTATTATTTTGAAATCGAATACAAGGAGTCGAAAATGGGTAAACAGAGCCGACGCGATTTTTTCAAAACCGCCGGATTGGTCGGTGCCGGTCTAACCGGTGTGGGAGCCAAGCAGGCAAAGGCTGCCCCCAAAAATGTATTGATGGAAGATCGGATGGGCGTGCTTGTTGACACGACCGTTTGCATTGGCTGCCGAAAATGTGAGTATGCCTGTAAAAAGGCACATGATTTCCCTACCGGATCGATTGAATCATATGATGACCGGTCTGTGTTTGAAAAATTAAGAAGGCCGGATTTTGATGGTCACACCGTTGTTAATGAATATGACAACAACAATGGAGGTAAATACCCCATAAACGTCAAGGTCCAGTGCATGCACTGCGATCACCCGGCTTGCGTTTCCGCATGTATTGTAGGCGCACTTTCTAAAGAAGAGAACGGATCGGTGATATATGATGTCAATAAGTGTATCGGCTGCCGGTACTGCATGGTCGCCTGTCCTTTTCAGATCCCTTCCTATGAATACAAAAATGCTCTTACGCCACAGGTCCAAAAATGTGATTTTTGTTTTGAAAGAACAAAAGAAGGTCTGCTTCCGGCATGCGTAGAAATGTGCCCTGTGGAAGCTCTGACCTATGGAAAACGCTCCGATCTGTTAAAAATCGCCCGTGAAAGAATCAAAAAGAATCCCGAAAAATATTTTGACCATATTTACGGTGAGAAAGAAGTCGGCGGTACATCATGGCTGTATCTTTCATCGACAGATTTCGCTGATCTGGATTTCCCAAAATTAGCTGATAACCCGGCGCCCGGCGTATCGGAAGCCATTCAGCACGCAATATTTAAATATTTTATCCCACCGGTATCTCTTTATGCGCTGCTTGGCGGTATCATGTGGATCAACAAGAACAAAGAAGAAGTTGAGTAGGAGGCGATAATGGACGAAATGATTAAACCTGCTCGTATTGAAAAAAAATTTTTTACACCCGGTGTAATTTTCTTGACGATACTAGCTGTAAACGGCTTGATATTCGCTTTATTGAGATTTGTATTCGGACTTGGAGCAGTAACTAACCTTGACAATCAGCATCCATGGGGTATTTGGATCGGCATTGATGTGGCTGCGGGAGTAGCCCTTGCCGCGGGAGGATTTACAACTGCCGCGCTCGGACATGTTTTCCATAGAGGAGACTATCACGTTATTGTACGTCCTGCTCTGCTCACAGCCATGTTAGGATATACATTTGTCGCCCTGGGAGTCTTTATTGATCTCGGACGTTATTATTCTATTTATCATGTCATGTATATGTGGAACGGAAATTCAGCGTTGTTCGAAGTCGGTATATGCGTGATGACATATCTCACTGTTTTGTACATTGAATTTATCCCTGTTGTCATTGAGCGGTTTAAAGGTCAGGTGCATTTAAACGGATTTCTGGCAGGTCTTGTAAAACCCCTGGAATCACTGCTAAAATTTCTTGACAAAATTCTGAATCCGGCCATGTTCATCTTTTTGATTGCCGGTGTTGTGTTATCCTGTCTGCATCAGTCATCCCTTGGAACACTTATGATCTTAGCAGGTTCTAAGATTCACCCGCTCTGGCAGACTCCTATCGCGCCACTTCTGTTTTTACTCTCCGCGATCTCTGTTGGATTTCCGATGGTCGTTCTTGAATCTATGATCGCGTCAAAGTCCTTTGGACTAAAAAGAGAAATGCATGTACTCTCCAATTTGGGACGTATAATCGGCCCGTTGTTGGGAATTTACCTTGCATTTAAAATAGGCGATATGGTTATTCGGGGAACCTATGTTTATTTACTCGATTTCAATATCGAAAGCATAATGTTTATCATTGAAATGCTGTTCGGCGTGATTATCCCTCTAAGGATTTTCCTCTCGAATAAAGCTCTGAAATCCCCATCCTGGTTATTCACTGCTTCTCTTTTGGTGATATTCGGAGTACTGATAAACAGAATCAATACCTTTATCGTTGCCTACACACCACCTTATGCAATGAATTCATATTTCCCGTCAATCGGAGAAATTTCCGTCACGGTAGGCTTTATCGCTCTTGAAGTATTGTTGTACCGCACCCTCGTTTTGATATTCCCTGTTATAAGCCAACCGGTTAAAGGATATAGGCCAAAAACAAAATTCGCTATTCGAGGGGCTGCAAAATGAAAAAATTAAATCTGATTATTGGCTTTTTACTCATCATCACCCCGCTGTTTGCACAGACAGTCAGTACTGAACATCATTCAAAACTTGCTCTGGATTGCAAATCCTGTCACAGCTGCGACAATCCGACGGAAGCGGACCCGTGTCTTACATGCTGCCCTGAATTTAAACGGAATGTGGTAACCATTCACCATACTCCTGATGAGGGACCCGATACTTTGAATATCGATATTTTATCAAACATATACGAACCGACGGTTTTCCCGCACAGGCTTCATGCTGAAATGGGACAAATGTCCGGAAGCTGTACATCATGTCATCATCATAACCCTCCCGGTAAGATTGCCGCGTGTAAGGAATGTCATGAGACAGAACCCATAAGAGCTGATCTCAGCAAACCGGGCCTAAAAGGCGCCTATCACCGGCAGTGTTTAAGCTGTCACCGCGAATGGAGTCATACAACTGACTGCAATGTATGCCATGTTTTAAAAGGTGCCGCCTCTCCCGAGAAAAAGATTTCTGATCAAAGTGACATTATTGGCTCAAAACACCCAAAGATTACAGAACCGGATAAAGTGGTTTACGAAACCGCGGCCAAAGAGGGCAAATATGTGACTTTCTATCATAATGAACATTCAGGAAAGTTTGGATTTAAATGCGTTGATTGTCATACCAACGAGAGCTGTAGTCGTTGTCACGACCTTTCAAAATCAACTTATAAGGAACAGGTAGCCACGGCAAAACCTGTAGCTGCAAGTAAATCAGTTGATGAAAAACATGAAACCTGCTTCTCCTGCCATGCTGATGATAATTGTACTAAGTGTCACAGCAACAAGCAAAAGGGACCGTTCGACCATTCTGTTACCGCAAAATGGCCGCTCAAAAGTTACCACGCATCCCTTAGATGTCAGACTTGTCATGGCGAGAATAAAATCTTTTCAAGTCTGAATCCAACATGCACCAGCTGTCACAAAAACTGGAATCCCGAGTCATTCAAACATCGCGTAACCGGATTAGTCCTTGATGAAAACCATAGTGCAATGGATTGTGAATCATGCCATATTGATCTCAATTTTAACAAAAAACCGACATGTGACAATTGCCATGATAATTATAAATACCCGGCTGCAATGCCAGGCAGCTTAACAAAAACAAAACTTTAAATTATTGATCAGGCATATATTTGTTTCGTAATATTATGTAAGATAAGAATAGGCGGTATGCATCCTTTAATCACGCGGGCAAACCCTGAAATTTTCAAATTATGCATACCGCCCTTAATGTCATAGTCAACAAAATTCGACATCTGAAAGAATAAAATGTTCAAGAAAATTGGATTTAAATTAATCTCCGCCGTAGGAACGGCAACCATCATCATCATATTCGTATTTGCCTATCTGAACGTACAATCTCAGAGTAAGGCTCTTTTTGATGAGGTGGAGAGACATGTCAACCAACTAAGCGAAACGGTTAAGAATAGCACCAGATACGGAATGCTTCTTAATGAACGCGCGCATATCCATAACATTATTCAGACAATCGGGAATCAACCCTGCATTAACGAAGTCCGGGTTTTTAATAAAGAAGGAGAGATCATCTATTCTTCTGATACTACTGCAATCGGACATATGGTTGACAAAAAGACCGAAGCATGTTACGCTTGTCACGCGGCTAATAAACCCCTGGAAAAACTTGAGATTGAAAAGCGCACGCGTGTCTATAAATTAGCACCTGATTCTTCCAGGGTGTTAGGTATAATTAATCCGATTTATAATGAACCTTCCTGCTGGGAAGCCGATTGTCATGCACACGCATCTGAAAAAACCGTTCTTGGCGTCCTCGATGTCACTATTTCCATCAAGGCAATTGACAATCAGATTGCGTCAACAAAATTCAAAATGCTCATGTTTGCCATCATTGCCATCATTCTCCTGAGCGGCACCGTTTGGTACTTCGTGAAAAGTTTGGTTGACAAACCGGTGAACACTCTGCTACAGGCTACGAAGAATGTCGCCGCCGGAAATCTGAACTACACGATTAAGGAACACAGCAATGATGAATTGGGAATGCTTGCCCGTTCATTTAACAACATGACGCAAAAATTATCCGAAGCCAGAATGCAGTTATTTCAATCAGATAAACTGGCCTCACTTGGCCGTCTCGCGGCCGGCGTCGCGCACGAGATTAACAACCCGCTGACCGGGATTTTAACATACAGCAGTTTTTTACTAAAGAGGACCAAGGGCAATTCGGAATTGCAATCGGATTTAGAAGTAATTGTCAGAGAAACAAAAAGAAGCAGGGAAATTGTAAAAGGACTGCTGGATTTTGCCAGACAATCAGTTCCGAAAAAAAATAATTCGAACATCAATGATATTCTTAACCACGCGATTGGTGTGGTAGAGAATCAATTGACCATCAACAATGTAAAAATTATTAAAAACCTTGATATACAGCTGCCAAAAGTAACCATTGACGCCAACCAGATAGAACAGGTTTTTATCAACCTGGTGGTTAACGCGAATGATGCAATCGGGAAAAACGGTGGAAACATAAATGTGTCAACATCTTTACTTTTTGTTCCACCAAAAGGCTATATGCAGATTAAAAGAGCCGCTTGTCCAAAAGGACACAGTCTTATCGACAATGAAATTAAAATCGACGGTTTACCTTCGATTAAACTAAAGGCGCTTTCAAACGGCAGCTCCGGTTTTGTTAATCTCGACCCGATCTACGGGAAATCAAGGCATTACTTTGGTATCGAATATAGTAAAAATAAGTCGCTACAGTTGTTGTGCCCCCATTGCGATATTTCGCTAATAGAAAAAAACAACAAATGCCCAAAATGCGCATCTTCCGTGTATTCATTTGAAATTCCAACACAGGGTGAGTTTGTCGGCTGTACAAACAGGGATTGCGGATGGCAGAACTGGAAGATGATTGAACTGGAAGGTAAAAGGGAATTTATAGAGATTAAAATTTCGGACTCGGGATGCGGCATTCCAAAAGAGAATCTCTATCGCATATTTGAACCATTTTATTCAACAAAAGGCCAGCGAGGCACGGGGCTTGGCCTGGCGATCATCTGGGGTATTATTGACAATCATAACGGTACCATAACCGTCGACAGCAATATCGGCGAAGGGACAACCTTCACGATGAGGATCCCGGCCACCAGGTCAGCAAGTTAAAATCAGGAATCCCGATGAGCAAAGAATATGATATACTTATTATTGATGATGAACAGGTGATCATTGATTCCGTAATCAAACTTTGTACCAACGAAGGCTTTAGTGTTGATTCTTCGCTTGACGCGAATGAAGGTTTGAATAAAATCGCCAAAAACAGATACCGGCTGATCATATGTGATATTATGCTCCCTGAGATGGACGGTTTTATGTTTCTGGATGAGATCATTCCTCAGAATCTGGATTCTCCGGTTATAATGACTACCGGATATTCCACGGTTGAAAATGCGGTAAAATCGTTATACACAGGCGCGATAGATTTTCTGCCAAAACCATTTACGGTAGATGAACTGCTGAGTTCTGTTTTTCGGGGTTTAAAATATGCTGAAATAAATAAATCTTTAAAACATGTAAATTCAGTAAAAAATGATGCATCGATTATATATATCCCCTGCCCCGCAAAATATTTTCGTCTAGGTTATGGGAGCTGGCTTTACATCGAACATGACGGTTCTGTATTAACAGGCATCACAGATTTGCTTTTGAGAACGGTTGACAGCATTGACCATATAGAACTTTTAAATATGGATGAAGAGATTGTCCAGGGTAACGCGTGTGCCCAACTTGTCACTACTGATAATCTTGTTCACAATATTCTTGCGCCGATGACGGGAAGAATTATAGAAATAAATGATCATTTGCTGAAGGATAAACAGATTATAGAAAAGGATCCCTATTTCAAAGGGTGGTTTTATCGTATCATTCCTTCTGACCTTGAATACGAACTAAAGCATTTAACACCCTGCAGCTCAGACAGAATTTAGAGGAGAGCAGAAAAAATAAATTTAAACTTATAATGTGATTATAAATGTATATCTTATCCAAGGAGCCAAAAAATGCTATTTTTAGTTTTAGCAGTCATTCTTTTTGTGATTGCAGATATCATCATTCGCATGATAATCAAAAAAATCAACACAAAAAGAATTTTAGGTGAACGCGAAGAAGCGCTTAAAGTCAGCCTGAATCTGGATTTCACTCATGAGGCTAAAAGCCTTAAACGCGTCGAAGTTGAGAATCCTAAAGCTAAAATTCTTGCGGTAGACGACGAAGCCGTAATTCTTGACAGCTTCAGAAAAATTCTTGTCCTTGACGGATATTGCGTCGATACCGTTGAATCAGGACAAGAGGCGTTAGGATTAATACAAAAACACCATTATGATTTTGTATTTGTCGATTTAAAAATGCCCGAAATGGATGGTGTGGATGTATGCAAAAGCGTAAAACATTTGCGGCCGGATATAGATGTGATTGTTATTACCGGTTACGCGTCTGTCGAAACAGCTGTTGAGACTATGAAATTCGGTGCGTTGGATTATGTTCAGAAGCCGTTTACTGAAGATGAACTGCTCGCCATGATCAAAAAATCACTGATCACAAGACAAGAGCGCATCCATCGGCAGCTTGTTCCTCAGGTTAATATTACACATCTGACAGACACACAGATTCCGGCCTCGGTCGAATTTTCCATCCCAGGTGGTGTTTTCATTTCCGAGGGCCACTGCTGGGCCGGAATTGACCAGGACGGAAAAGTGAATGTGGGTATTGACGATTTTGCAAAAAAATTAATCGGTAAAATTGATTCCATCGAACTTCCCAATCTGGGGATGGAAATCAAAAAAGGGCAAAATCTTTTCAGTATCCGCCAGGGTACGCATTCAATCCCTTTCAACGCACCTGTATCGGGTAAAGTTGAGAAGATCAACAAAGCGCTGCTTGATGATCTCGACAGACTTGATACTACCACATATGACAAAAACTGGATTTGTAAACTGGAATCATCACAGCTTGATTTAGAGATCAAAGATTTAAAAATCGGTGAAAGCGCGGTAAGTTTTTATCATACTGACATTAAGCGGGTGCAGGAATTTATCAAAAAGGTAGCGATAGCATCCAAAGATGAAGATAAATTTCCGGCTGACGGTCATCTTTATTTAGGTGAGCTTTCAGGGTTAAAAGATAAAGAACTTGAAACGGTGGTTAACGATTTCTTCAAACGTTAATAGAAATTTCGAATATTCTTCTTAATTAAGACATGAATGGCAGGTATTGACCCCTGCCATTTTTTTTACATCGTCATAATCGAACAAACATTTTGCCCGCCATTTGCCGGATAAGATTCATCAGCTCAAGACTTAGCAGAACTCCCAAAGTTTCCGCGGTTGAAAGATCAGCTTTAATCGCAATCTGATCAATATACAGTGGTTCGCTGCTCAATAAATCATATACAACTTTTGATGATCCGTTCAGATCCGGTGGAGGAACCGCAGCTTTTATTTTGCCTGTCAGGTTTATCTGCCCAGGAAGTTCAACAAGTATATCCTGAACGCCCTGTACAAGTTTGGCGCCCTCTTTTATTAGTCGATTCGTACCGGCGCTTTTCCCTGAATTTATAGGCCCCGGGACAGAAAAAACTTCGCGATTCTGATCAAGGGCGTAAAATGCGGTGATAAGGGCGCCGCTTTTTGCCCCCGCCTCCGTGATTAATACCCCATAACTTAAACCGCTTATGATCCTGTTTCTTTTTGGAAAATTTACTGCGTCAGGATTCGTCTTCATCGGATATTCACTTATAACGGCGCCTTTGCTCAAAATCTCTGAACGGAGCTGCACATTCTCCGAAGGATATACCAAATCAACCCCGTTTCCAAGAACGGCAATCGTAATTCCATTGTTTTTTATTGCTGTTTTATGCGCTATTGTATCGACCCCACGGGCAAATCCGCTAACGATCGTAAAATCATTCTGCACGAGTTCACGGGCAAATTGTTCAGTAATAATTTTACCATAAGTACTGGGTACCCGCGAACCCACAACCCCGATACCCGTTCCGTTGAGACAATCCGTATTTCCTTTGACAAACAAAAATGCCGGGGGATCATAAATTCGTTTTAGTCTTTCCGGGTACTGCTTATCCCAGTATGTTAAAATTTTGACTTCGTGAGATTTTATAAGCTCCATTTGTTCACGAACAAATTTTTCATCCGGACCGCTCTTAATTTTTTCGGCGGTTTTATGATCGATGCCTTCCACATGCATCAATTGACGAGCGCTTGCATCCAACACCGCCTGCGGCGAATTAAAAATGGAAATTAATTTTCGCATTTTGGCTGAACCGATAGAAGGAATCGAGTACAATGCCATCAATGCTTCAACAGAAAAAGTCTCGTGCATTTTAAGAAATAATTTCTTCTTCTAATTTTTCGGTGTACTGAATTAACTCAAAGAGTGAATCTTTTAGATTTGATAAATTTTCCCCGCTAACGGCGGAGATTTTTATAACCGGTAATTTTGTCCTGAATTTCAGGTCTTTTTTATCCCCGGGATAAATATCCAATTTTGTCAAAATAATTACCGATGGTTTTTTTACTAAAAATTTACTGTGAGATTTTAACTCATTCCGCAAAACTTTATAAGTTTCTGCCGGGTCTTCATCGGTACAATCTATAATATAGGCCAAAATTCGCGTTCGCTCGATATGTCTTAAAAATTGATGTCCAAGCCCTTTCCCCTCATGAGCTCCTTCAATGAGCCCCGGAATATCGGCAACAACAAAATTCTGGTAATCCCTGTGATTGACTATCCCCAGATTGGGTTCCAGAGTAGTAAACGGATAATCAGCAATTTTTGGTTTTGCCGCTGATATACGCGAAAGGAGAGTACTTTTTCCGGCATTCGGCAAACCGACAAGACCTATATCGGCAATGAGCTTCAACTCGAGTGTCAGCCAACGCTCTTCTCCGGCGTCCCCAACCTCCCACTCTCTCGGGCTTCTGTGTGTCGGCGTCGCAAAACGGGCGTTCCCTCTCCCGCCTCTTCCTCCTTTTGCCGCAATAAAGGTCTGGCCATCTTCAATAAGATCGGCCAATAGCTCACCGGTAACCTCATCTTTGACAATAGTTCCGACCGGTACATCCAGAATGATATCTTCTGTCTTCCGGCCATGTCTGTTGGAGCCCATTCCATGCTGGCCGTGTCTAACCCGGTATTCATTCCTGTATTTAAAATCTCTCAGTGTTCTTAACTGATTATTGGCTTTAAAAATGATACTGCCGCCTTTTCCCCCGTCGCCACCATCAGGACCGCCTTTATCTACAAATTTTTCGCGGTGAAAACTCATACATCCGCTCCCACCCTGTCCCGCTTTAACATGAATTCTAACATAATCTATAAACATAATTTATCACTCTATCCATTCTCATTAATAATTATTTAATCGCGCCAGAAATACCTACGCGATGTGTGCTTCCGAGCAGCCCGAAACTCGAGTATGAATAATCGAACCTGAATTGCTGCCAGTTGATCCCCAGTCCGCCTGATATACCGTCAAATCCGGTCTCAGATGTGGTTTCAAGGCTGTTTCTCAGATCATTATTGTAACCCAATCGGAGATTAAGCATTTTACTCAGCTGAAATTCGCCTCCAATTGAAAATCTTTTTAACCTGTCCGTGATGGTATCTGATTCAATATTTATGTCATTCAGGCTGCCCCCCAGCACAAGCGGCAGATGGGCCAGTTTTTTTGTAAATCCGATACGCAGACTCGTGGGCATTGATTCTTTCCTTCCGGCGTAATATTCAAAATTCTGGCCTACATTCAGCAGTGACACGGCAAAATACAGATCTTCCTGAAAGGCTGCCTGATACATAATGCTAAAATCCAGAGCTACTGCTGATGCATCATAATCTTCAATTTTTGAATATACATATTTTAAATTGACACCATAACTGAACTGCCGGTCAAGATAATTTGATATGCTAAAAGCCAGCGCGAGTTCATTGGCTCCAAAACTGTCACCCGTCTTTACTGCAAAATCATCTGTTTTTTCAAATTCGCCATAATCCATGTATAAAATACTGATGCCAAGCACACCATAATCTTCGGTCGGATGAACATAACCCGCTGATCCGCCGGAGATATCCAATAGGTAGTTTGTATAATTAAAGCAGTATTGTCTGTCTTCGACATATGCCAACCCGGCCGGATTTATAAACACACCGTTTATATCCCCTTTTACAGCGGTGAACGCGTTTCCCAGCGCGGCTGTCCTTGGACTGAAATCGGTTCTTAAAAACTCAAACCCGCTTGTTAAAGAATTACCGGCAAAAACCGGATAACTTGCCAGGATAATTAAACAAAACAATCTGCAGACTGTTTTCATCACACAAACCTTTCAATACATAAAAATTATGCCCCATACATTTTAGTATGAGCCATATTCATTCCTGACTGTATCAGAAATTTTTCAAATTCAACCCGTTCAACATTTTTTAAAGGCTGACCAAGAAAACGTGAACCAATTTCTTCAAATTTCGCCGGAATATCACTTACATAATATCTGTTCGCTCCAAACCGGCCTGAATTGTTCAATATATT
Organism: Calditrichaceae bacterium; assembly: GCA_050178385.1. Lineage (GTDB taxonomy): Bacteria > Calditrichota > Calditrichia > Calditrichales > JBFXGD01 > JBFXGD01. The sequence goes on along the minus strand of JBFXGD010000002.1, from coordinate 5,227 downwards.
TAAACCATTCAGTAATTCTTTAACCGCCTTTGCTGTTTCCCGTCCTGAATCAATAAGATTAACACCCGGCCCGGCTACCTGACGTATCGCTTTCTCCAATAAAGGATAATGAGTACAACCCAAAATCAGCGTATCTATTTTTTCTATTAAAATCGGCTCCAGATATTTTTTTAGTGTTAACATGGTTATTTCATCATCCAGCCATCCTTCTTCAACCAATTGAACAAGGAGTGGACATGGCTGGCCAAATACCTGCGCATCCTTTAAGATTAGACTAATTTCTTTGCCGTAAGATGAACTGTTTATAGTAGCAGAGGTTCCAACCACACCTATTCTCTTGTTTTTGGACATTTTTACAGCCGCCCTGGCGCCCGGCTTTACAACCCCTACAACCGGAATTTTCAGCTTTTCTTCGAGGACCGGCAGCGCGAGAGATGACGCCGTATTACATGCCACAACCAATAATTTTATATCATATTGAAGTAAAAAATTCGCGTCTTCCAACGCATATTGTTCGATCAGTCTTTTTGATTTTGTCCCGTAGGGAATTCTTGCCGTGTCACCGAAATATATAAGGTGTTCATCCGGCAGAAGTTTTATGAGTTCTTTTACAACCGTTAAACCGCCTATTCCCGAGTCAAATATTCCTATTGGATTTCTCATTATATAGAACTTTCCACATCATTTTTGTATTTCGCAATACCTTCATATATCGCTTCCGCGAGTTTTAGCTGCGTTGATTTGTTTTTTAGCATTTTGGATTCATATTTATTTGAAATATATCCCATTTCTATCAGGATGTTGGGCATTGTCGCCCCAACCATAACCCAAAAAGGTCCTTGTTTTACCCCCCGGTCGACCATTCCGAGCGGATTTAGTTTCCGGTTCAGTGAAGTCTGCACAAGGGATGACAAGTATTGGCTTTGCCTGATAAAAGCGCTCTGAGCCATTGTCGCCAATATAAAATTTACACCCTCGTAACGCTGCCGGTCATGTGATTCTTCAAATTCGATTGAAGCATTTTCCTTTAATACTACATCTTTGGCCTTCTCATTTTTGTCGGCGCTCAAAAAGTATGTTTCAAAACCTGACGCCTTTTGGCTTTTGCTGCTGTTGCAATGAAGGCTGATAAATAGTTTCCCTTTGTTTTCGTTGGCAATCTTTGTACGTTGCCAGAGTGGAATAAATACATCCGTTTTTCGTGTATAAACGATTTTGAGTGACGGATTCTTCTTGGAAATTATTTCACCCAGCTTTAAGGCAACCGCAAGATTGATCTCCTTCTCATTTAACTTACCATACCCGACCGCTCCGGGATCTTTACCTCCGTGTCCGGCATCTATTATTATCGTATCGATAAGCCAATTATTTTTCTGACGTTCCAGATCTTCGGTCTTTTCATGTGATATATTCTCTTTTGTCCTGATATTTATCCAGACATCATCAGAATCCTGATCAAAAATAAGTTCCTTTGACAGTATATCAGTCTTTAATTTGAACGCGATCGATGCCAACTGTTCGAATTGAATGGCCTGAATACTTGAGACGATGCCTCCCGCTTTTTGCCTGCTTAGCATCTCGGTGTCAACTTTACCGCCTAAGAAATCTGCGTGCAGCCAGCCGTTCCTGATATCAAGGGTGATATCTTTTTCGGCAAACCTTTTTTGAACCATAATACGGATTAAAGTACCGTTTTCCTTTATTGAAATTTTTATATTTGAAATATTTACGGCTTTCATTCCTATATTCAGCCGCAGATTTTCCTTATCAAATTCCATATGTTGGGATGTATACTTACTGAAAAGATCAGATAAGGCCTGAACCGGAATCCACAACTCGGAATCTTTCCAGATGGACTCATATAAATTTTGATAAATTTGTTCATTCAGTATAACAAAAGTGTTATCGGCGGTAAAAGTTGCTTTGTCATTACCGATATAGACCACTGATTTTCTTTTTGCCGGATTCGTATAAATACCATAATCGCAGCTCGCGACGAATTCCGGGAGAGAGAGATAAGGTTCTTTCCATTTATATAACACACGTATTTCTTTTGCGTTGATGCCTTTGGCGGCAATATTGATAATTAATTTTTTCTTCCCCGGCATATCATCAAACTGAGCAGGCCTGCCAGCGGCGCTTAATATTTTATTCGGAATCAGAAGCAAACTTCCGGATAATGATAAAACCACATTTAAAAATTTTCGTCGAATCATCTTAAGCCGCTATCCTTAGAAATGCATATTCAAATGATGATATTTTAATCAAACATAAAATTAAAAAAAATAAGCAGTTTATTCAACATAAAACTATATGTATCTTTTTTAATTATGCTTATATTATTTAAAAAATCTCTAAATTTTATTCTTTAAACCTTGCGATCAGGTGTCATATTTCTAACATTATTAAATAGTTGGCAATACTGCGGTGCGGTTTCAGTGTATAGAGTTAAATAGCCATATATCAAAATCAGGAGAAACTATGTCAGTTCTGGATGTACGGAATATTTTTAAATCATTTGGTGATTACAATGCGGTTGAAGATGTTAGTTTTACGCTGGACCCGGGTCACATTTATGGAATATTAGGCCCAAACGGCGCAGGTAAAACAACGACTCTCCGTATGGTAATGAATATTTTAATTCCTGACAGCGGATCGATACAACTATTCGGTGAGCAGATGTCTGACCGTCTTAAGGGCAGAATTGGTTATCTCCCTGAAGAAAGAGGACTTTATCCAAAAATGAAGGTCCGTCAAATGCTTATTTTTCTTGCTGAACTTCATGGGCTTTCTGCTGCCGTGTCTGCCCGAAAAACCGATTTCTGGCTTGAACGATTCGAATTATCGGGGTATAGAGATAACCCTGTGCAGGAGTTGTCAAAAGGCATGCAGCAAAAACTGCAGATCGCCGGCTCTATTATCCATGATCCTGAGCTAATAATTTTTGATGAGCCATTTTCCGGACTTGATCCGGTCAATGTTATCCTTGTAAAAGATATAATGCTTGAACTAAAACAACAAGGGAAGGCCATCATGCTATCTACTCATATGATGGATGCCGCGGAAAAAATATGTGATGAAATCCTGCTGATCAACAAGGGCCGGAAAGTTCTTGACGGAAATCTCAGGGAAATTCAAAAGAATTATGGTAATAATTCCGTTCATCTTGAGTATAAAGGCGATGCCCGCTTTATTAAAGATCTGCCATTTATAAATAAGTTCAACGATTTTGGCAATTATGTTGAAGTTGTACTCAATGACAAACATACCACCAATGATCTGCTGAAAGAAATTACCGATAAGATAGAAGTCACAGGTATTCAGTCTCAGAGATCCAGTTTAAATGAAATATTTATTTCAGTTTCTCATGGAGGAGCCAAAGCATGAAAAAACTATGGATATTGATTAAGAGAGAATATATGGAGTCTGTATTCAAGAAGAGTTTTATTTTCATAACCTTATTGACTCCGCTGATCATGATTGCACTGGGTGTCATACCGTCACTTCTCATTGGGCTTGAATCAGAGGAACCTGTAGTCCTGAATGTAGTCGACAAAACTGGTTTTATCTTTACCCGTCTTAATTCCGCGTTATCCGACACACTCAGCAACGGTTCAAAAAAGTACTTTCTTAATTTAAAAAGTGACGCGGAAAATCCTGAATATTCCATTTCGAACGAAAAAATAATGGTTGAGACGGGCGTTGTTGACGGCTTCCTTTTTATTCCGGAGGATATCACAGAGAGTAGTGAATTATCTTTTTATTCAAAAAATGTCGCGAATTTTGACCTGAACCGCAGAATTGAAAACACGGTGACTGAAATTGTTGTTAATAAGCGGTTAGCTGCTTCACAACTCGATCCAGAACTGATTAATAAACTTACTAAATCAATCAATTTAAAAACATATAAAATCACCAAAGGCGGAGAAGAATCAGAGCGGGGATTCGGCGAAGAATATTTCAGCACCTTCATTTTTGTATTAATTCTATATGCCACACTAATTCTATATGGTACATCTATTATGAGAAGTATTGTCCAGGAGAAAAGCTCCAGAATTATCGAAGTTTTGCTTTCATCTGCCAGTCCATTTCAAATGATGGCGGGGAAGATTCTGGGGCAGGGCTCTGTCGGATTAACTCAGTATCTGATTTGGGCGGTTTTTGGAATAGGAATGATATTTTTCGGCGGTAGAGTCATGCCAATTTCATCGGATTATTTCAACTTTTCCCCTATGCTGTTTGTATATTTTGTTCTCTTTTATATTCTCGGATATTTTATTTTTTCAATACTTTATGCTGCTGTTGGCGCTCTTACAAATACTGATCAGGAAGCGCAGCAGTTATCATTTCCAATCGTATTTTTGCTCATCATCCCAATCATGTTACTTGGGTTCCTTGTGAAAAATCCGGATAGCAATATCGCTGTGGTGCTATCGTTGATTCCGTTCTTTTCACCGATCATCATGTTCGCGAGAATCAATTTATCATCTCCCTCATTTCTTGAAATAGGTGGATCGATAGTTATTCTGATTATCACGATTATATTTCTTATCTGGGTAGTGTCAAAAATCTACAGAGTAGGGATATTGATGTATGGCAAGAGACCGACGTTACCAGAAATTATGAGGTGGATGAGATACTAAACAAGTCAAATAGGATATGTGGAATGCAATAAATATTTAGGCTTTCTTATTTGCGCATATTAAAAAACATTCAATTCTATAAGAGCATTTATTTTTTCCAATGATCCATCTGGCAGTATATCCTCTGATGGGAGAGAAATCTTAATTTTTTTCCCATCGTTTTTTTATTTGTAAAAGGGATGTTTCCGCCTTCCTGGATTATGGTATCACAAAATTTCTTCATAGTTGTTCAGAACGATACGCCAAGGGTGACATAACAAATTTTATTCTGTCATTTCGATCAGAAGAATTCCTACACGATATAGGGACCCTCCAACTCTTTTATCTTTTATCTTTTATCTTATTTTTTACTTCTTACTTCTCACTTTTCTTCTCTCCCTACTTTTTGAAGGCCAAAAAGTAGCAAAAATCCCTGGCGAATTTTAACTCGTATATCATTTAGCCATTTTTCAATTTATTGCACTCAAACAGAAAATTCGCCCCGAAGAATCCCGAAACATCATTCCAGGTGTCAGTAAAATAATCCCCTTAGGCCCCCTTTGGTAAAGGGGGAAACAAATCTCTCTTAATTTTTTTCCTTAAAA
>JBFXGD010000001.1:0-71323 GCA_050178385.1 Calditrichaceae bacterium | reverse complement strand
TTTTTCGTTGAAGTGTTTGAAAAATATATAAAAATAATGTTCAAACATTGAAACATTACAATGTATAAGATATTATTTTTAATAAAGATGGCTACTTTTTTCAAGACAAAAAAAATTGTTTTATCTGAAACAGGCTAATTTTCCACAAGACCCAGTGCTTTCATTTTACGCCAGAGGGTCGTCCGCCCTACGTTCATCTCTTTTGCAACATGACTGCGATTCCAATGAAATTTTTCCAGAAGATTTTTTATAAGTATGTATTCATCGGTTTGAGGGGAAAAACCATTTCTGGTGCCGGTCCGGTCGCCACAAGGCAATTCCATCCTCACGTTCGGAGGTAGTTTTGATGAGTGTATAGTTGTATCTTTTGTTCTGGCAAAAGCGTATTCAATAGTATTTTCAAGCTCGCGGACATTACCGGGCCATTGATAACTAATCAGAATATCCATCGCCTCATCATCGATGTCGCGAATATTTTTTCCCGATAGCAGGGAATATTTATTCATAAAATGCTGTACCAGATGCGGTATATCACTCCTTCTTTTTCTCAAAGGAGGAACTTCAATAGGTATCACATTTAAACGATAATACAAATCTTCCCTAAACTTGCCTTCTTTTAGTTCCTTTTCTATATCTTTATTTGTCGCTGCGATAACACGCACATTGACTTTTTTAGTAACAGATTCACCAACCCGTTCGAAAGTTCCTTCCTGGAGTACCCTAAGCAGCTGAACCTGCATTTGCAGTGGCATTTCGGCAATTTCATCCAGAAAGATAGTGCCTTTATCCGCCATCTCAAACCGGCCTACCCTGTCTTTCACGGCATCGGTAAAAGCCCCTTTTACATGACCAAATAATTCACTGGCCAGCAGCTGGGGCGGAAGCACGCTGCAGTTTATTTTGATATAGGGCTTATCATTCCTGTTTGACAGCTTCTGTATGGCGTTGGCTATCATTTCTTTACCCGTTCCGGATTCCCCCAGCACAAAAACACCGGAATCTGAATCAGCTATTTCCTCAATGAGGTCAAATATTTCGATCATGGATTTATGCTGGCCAATTATCCCATGAAACTGATAATCAGTCATCAGGCTTTTCTGCAGGTTCTCCAGATAGGACATATCGCGGAAAGAAACGACTCCGCCTATTGGTTTCTGATTCTCGTCTTTCAATATGGTGGCATTCAGCTTTACGGTAAGAATCCTGCCGCTAGAATGCATCAACGCGCCTTCTAAATCGAATATATCTTCACCAGATTCGAGTACTCTTCCAATGGGGCATTCATCCATACAGCGTTTAGAATTGAATACATTTTTACAATAATCCCCGATGACATTTTCACGGCGTATCCCGAGAATTTTTTCCGCAGCGAGGTTTAAGCTATTAATACGAAAGTCTTTGTCAACCGTAAACAGACCTTCAGCCAGTGAATCTAAAATGACCTGTGTGAAGCTTGAATCAGAAATACTCATTTCCCTTGCCCCGTTCCATGTAATGAAACACTAATGAAAACAATTGTTTCAAAATAGCATCACATGTCAGCAAAAGTCAAGTGAAATATTTCTTTTTGTAAACATTCAAGCCATTATTTTTATTTTACAACAACCGCGGTTCCATATACAAGAATTTCGGCGGCGTTCGCCATAATATATGATGTGGAAATCCTGAGCCCGACTACCGCATTAGCCCCCATCTCCTCCGCCTGTTTCATCATCCTGTCCAAAGACTGGTCTCTTGATTCCGCCATTAATTTCGTGTATTCCTCAATTTCACCCCCGATAATATTTTTAAAAACCGCTATAATATCGCGGCCTATATTTCTGGCGCGGATCGTATTACCTCTTACCAAACCGAGAACACTGACGATTTCCTTACCCGGGATTTCATTGCTTGTTACACATATCATCGCTTAATCCTCCTGTAGATATCCTGTTTTCTTGTTGTAATTTTTTCACGTATCACAGATACAACTAACATGATCGTCCCGATAACAAAAACACCGATTCCCGCTCTAAGAAGCAGCGGTATTTGCGTATCATTAAAAAATTCGCGTAACGCTTCATAAGCTCCGAATCCAAGAATCAGAACGGCGCCGATTGAAATAAGCAGCCAGCTTATTCCTCTTTCAATCCTGTTATAAATAGTTTCCCAATAGCCGTCCCAGTAATCTTCCGGATATTTTATACTTTTCATGACCTCTGTCTCCTTCTTTAAGTTTAAAAAGGATTCATATTGCAGTTTGCATGAGCTGCAATTCTCCAGATGTGATCGTACATTTTTAATCTGCATCTGATCCAATTCATTGTCAATCAGTCCCATCATCAAAGGTCTGATCTCTTCGCATGTCAGATTATTATTCATCAATTAAAAATCCCACTGTTTTTATTAATTTTTTTCTCGCGTAATACAACCGGGACATCACACTCCCAATGGGAATCTCCAATGTATCCGCAATCTCCTGATAGCTCATTTCCTGAAATTCCTTAAGGATAATTATCTCTTTATCTCTTAAATCAAGGATATTTATCGCGCGCCACAAGAGTTGTTTCTTTTCATTTTCTTCATAGATCCAATCCGGCGTATCTGCCATATTCGAATAATTGCTGTCTATTGTCAATCCGTCAGCCGGCCTGTTTATTCTGTTTACCAACTCTGATTTTTTAAGATAATTGATGCTCAGATTTTTTATGATTTTATAAAGCCAGGTATAAAAATTTTTTTCGGGATCCACCTTTTTTAGAGAACGATAAGCGCGATAAAACGCTTCCTGGGATATGTCCATCGCCTCCTCGGCGTTTCCGGTCCAGGCAAAAGCGGCATGATAGGCGCGCACCTTGTATTTTTCAACAAGAAACCTGTAACTTTCTTTTAATCCCTCCTGACAAGCCACAATGGCCTCCCGGTCTGTCGTCATGAAATCCTTTCCCGCTTTCTCACTATTATATACAATCAAATATTCATTTTATTCAAAAGGATAATCGCCGCCGGGACAGCTTTCGAATTTTTACAATACATCCCTTTCAGCCTTTATCCCTTATTCTTAAATATTTAGGCGCTCCCGTTATTTCATTTTCGTTTTCAGAGTACCTGGCATTGCTTCTGAAATGAATTTTTAAGTTTTATTGTTGATAAATCTTATTATATTTCATTAATCAAAATTATGATAAATATTTTGACTGTAATATCGTTATTATAGCAGGTATTCTCAATCATACAAAAATAAACCTTAGAAACTTACAATATTATGGAGTATTGCCATGACAAAACTGAAAAATAAAATTGTTTTGATTACCGGGGCCACAAGCGGAATCGGCGAAGCATGCGCCCGCGCATTCGCGAAGGAAGGCAGCAATCTAATCTTAACCGGCAGACGTGGGGACAGGCTTGAGAAACTTTCTAAAGAGTTACAGAAAAATCATAATATTAACTGCTTTTTACTCTCATTCGACATTCGGGATAAATCAAAGGTTTCAGAAAAAATATCCTCATTACCCGAGGAATGGCAATCAATTGATATTCTGATCAATAACGCCGGACTTGCGAGAGGAGTGAGCAAAGTATTTGAGATGACGGCCGAAGATTATGATGAGGTGATCGATACAAATGTTAAGGGATTGTTATATATCACCAGGGCGGTAGTTCCTGGTATGATTAAGAGAAATAAAGGGCATGTGGTTAACCTTGGTTCCATTGCCGGTCACGAAGTTTATCCGGGAGGAAACGTTTACTGCGCCACAAAACACGCGGTTGACGCTTTGACAAAAGCTCTGCGTATTGAATTGGTTGAAACACCCATCAGAGTATCGACGGTTGATCCGGGTTTGGTTGAGACCGAATTCAGCATGGTGCGCTTCCGCGGTGATAAAGACAAAGCCGAGTCTGTTTATAAGAATCTGACACCTCTTCGCGGAGATGATATTGCCGATGTTATCATATTCATCACATCACGACCCGCACATGTTCAGATTGCTGAGGTCATTGTTTTTCCGACGGACCAGGCATCTTCAAGCGTTTTACACAGGAATTCCTAGTCCAACAGCTTTGGAAATAATAGCTTGAACTTTTTTTTGCTTATATGTAACTTGCGGCTATTAATTTGATACTTGGAATTTATGATAAAGGGAGAATTGATGACTACTATATTAGACATTTATGCCCGTGAGATTCTCGATTCCAGAGGGAATCCTACTATCGAGGTCGAGGTTGAACTAGAAGGCGGCGCCGTTGGAAGAGCCGCTGTTCCATCCGGTGCTTCGACCGGCGAGCATGAAGCCGTTGAGCTGAGGGATGGCGATAAAAATCGCTATATGGGAAAAGGTGTTTTGAAGGCTGTTCAAAATGTTAATGAAATCATTTCTGACGAACTTGTCGGGCTTGACGCAACCGATCAGACTTATATTGATAAAATTATGATCGACTTGGATGGAACTCCCAACAAAGGCAATCTTGGCGCGAACGCCATATTAGGTGTTTCCATGGCTGTGGCGAAGGCAGCCGCCGAAATTTCCGCCTTACCGCTTTATCAGTATCTCGGCGGAGTAAATGCCAAGGTGCTTCCAGTCCCAATGATGAACATTCTTAATGGCGGTTCACATGCTGATAACAATGTCGATCTGCAGGAGTTCATGATTGCTCCGGCTGGGGCGACTGAATTCAGAGAAGCTCTCCGTATGGGAGCGGAAATATTTCATACTTTGAAGAAGGTGCTCAGCGAGAAAAAATACAACACCGCTGTGGGCGATGAAGGCGGTTTTGCACCGGATTTAAAATCAAATGAAGAAGCGGTTCAGGTTATACTTCAGGCCATTGAACGCGCGGGATATAAACCCGGTGAAGATGTATTTATTTGTCTCGATCCGGCAAGCAGTGAATTTTATGATAAAGAAAAAAAGCTGTATCTTCTGGCCTCCGAAAACAAAAAACTGACATCAGATGAGATGGTGGATTATTACGCGAATTGGGTAAAAAAATATCCAATCGTTTCCATTGAAGACGGTTTGGCGGAAGATGACTGGTCAGGCTGGCGGACGATGACGGAAAAGCTCGGATCAAAAATTCAGCTGGTCGGCGATGATCTGTTTGTGACTAATACACAGCGTCTCAGCCGAGGCATTACTGAAAAAACAGCAAACTCCATTCTGATTAAAGTAAATCAAATAGGAACAATTACCGAAACTCTGGATGCGATCGAAATGGCGCATAAAGCGGGCTACACAGCAGTTGTTTCGCATAGGTCCGGAGAAACGGAAGATTCTACCATAGCTGATCTGGTGGTCGCAACCAATGCCGGACAAATTAAAACGGGTTCCGCGTCAAGGAGCGACAGGATTGCCAAGTACAATCAGCTGCTTAGAATTGAAGATGTTCTGGGTGTAAATGCCATCTTCCGCGGCAAAAGCGTATATAAAAACAGTTAAATCTAATCAGCCCGGTTTTAACTCAACACGAAACCGGGCGATTTAAATAATTATATGAAAAAAAATATTAAAAGAGTCACTTCCAGACGTAAAACGGGAAAACTAAAACTCGGTTCTGTAAACAAGAAATGGGTAGTGGGCCTAATTGTGGTCGGCCTCATTTACTTTTATTTTCTGCAGGGCTCCCGGGGCACCATAGAGTTCTATCGAAATTATCGCGCGAAACAGGAAATTATGAATGAAATTGAGGCATTGAAACAAAAGAAAGAAGAATTGCTCATCGAGAAAGCAAAACTGAATAATGATTCGGAATATATCGAAAAAATCGCGCGTGAAAAGTACAAGATGAAAAAAAAGGACGAAAAAGTATACCAGATTATTGTAAAATAATCTTTAATTGTTGATGATTTAAACACCCTTTACAAATAACGAATACATTGCATAAAACACCCTCAGTTTTATCAAAAAGCCGAATATACCTTCTTCCTGTAATCTTATCCCTTACTCAGTTTTTATATGCCCAGAACATGGGAAACCCGCAACCTGTCTGGACAACTGAATTTTCAAAACAGAACACCACATGGAACTGGTTTGGTAAAATTAATTTGTCAAATCCTGAGAAAAGCGTTTGGGAATGGAATGTCAGTGAATCATTTAACAGCAATTTATTAATCCCTTCCGAAGGTAAAAAACAATGGAAAGACGAACATAAATTCGATGGATTATATTATTACCCGTTATCAGTCATTGATCTGGGAATTTACGGCAAAAGCTGGATCCAGAGTGACCGTCAGGTTTCCAGTGAGAACCGGTTTGAAAATCATATTTTCGGAGTGAGCGCAAAGTATGACGATACGCCCGGTTTCTCAATAAAACCCTACTCTGGTTATCAGCAGTCTGTTAACAGGTCCAACACAGACTGGGGATGGGATGTTGGGGTTAAAGGCTCTCTGAATAATTATGAGCTCGGTGATTACCGGACAAATATGCAGTTCGATTCGGATTATGACTTTTACAAATCACGTCAGAATTTTGAAAATCAGATCGGGATGCAGGTAGGAACAAAATTCAATAATTTTACCAGTGATTCTCTAAGTCTTTCATACAGTGAAACCAGCAAACAATATTATGGCGCAACATCATCTGATTTAATTCATTTGACCCTTTATAACCGCAGCATCGACAACCGTCTTGTGTACCAGTTATCATCAGGCAAAATGATCACACTGGACACAAGGATTATTTCAAAAAACATCTCGACTGTGAGCAGCCGCGATGTACTGCAATTTGAGAATCGGATCCGATTTTATCGTATCGGCCGGAAACTCTCGTATAATTTATCATTGTGGACTAACGATGAAACACAGGATAATACAGGTATCCGAACCGACAGCCGTACCCGTCAGACAGCTGTGGGACTGCAAAGCTCCTGTCATATCGATCAGAACAACCATTTCAGCATTGACTTTGACTATGTTAAACTACAGTACGATACACCTGATTCCGTCAATAATAATGATGACCGGGACGAGCAGCGTTTTGTGATTCATCTTAATTACACGCACCGTTTCAGCCCAGTACTCGAAATGCGATGGCAGGCATATACATATCTCTTTCATCAGATATATATTTTCCGGGAACAGAGCGCGAACAATAACTGGAACCGGGTATTCCGTCTGAACCCACAGGTCATTTATAAATACAAAAAAACCACAAATACGCTGAGCACCAGTGTTCAGGCAAACTATACCGTTTATGATTTCGATCCAAAATCTGAACAGATAAGAAGCTATATATTTAGAAAGTATACCATTTCTGATTCACTGATAACGCCTTTTTACAAAAAATTGAATATCGGTGTTCATTCCCGATTCGAAATGGAAGAAAAAGGCAGCTTTTTTAAGGATGAGTTCGCGCAAAATAAAATTCAGTCACACAGGTCCCAGTTTTTAAATATTTTTCTTTACCATGAAAAAATATTCCAGATGCGCGTAACCGCGGGATTTTCGCTTTACGCCAGACAGGAATGGAGACATTTTCCGGTGAAAAAGAAAGTCAGGGATATCATCAATCAGGGACCCTATCTGACACTGTTATACCATCACTCGGAACGCCTTGATTTTTCGGCATATGCCGCTTTATCGACACTTGATGACTCACAATCGGCCAAGACAAATTACAGTACCGGACAAATCAAATTATATTACAATTTCTAAACCAAACCAATGGACATTTCAGGAACAACTCATGAGTGATTCATGTTGTATCTGAAATAATCTATTAAATAATCCGGCGCGTCGGAACGGATTTAGAATTTAGTGTTGATAAAAAACGGTGTCTTAAGTAAATTTTCCTTTCATCAGCTGGAGTTAATGAATGACAAAATACAAACAGGCAACTGTATTATTTTTTTTGATCTCTGTTTTTGGTATCAGAAACTTGCTCGCCGGCAGCATTGCATATCCAGATTTCAGAATTATTGAGAGCACTCAGCAATCAATGATCCTGGAATGGGAACCGGGAAAATTTAGCATTGATACACTGATAACTGATTCCGGTATTTGGCATTCCGTCTCATTTGATCAGGGCGATTACGGAATGACGCCCGGAGCGCCTGATCTTCCTCAAAGAAGAATTACGGTCGGAATCCCTGTGGCGGGTCATGTGACAGTCGAGATTCTGCATCTAGAATCATCAACACTCCCGGGAATAAATATAATTCCCGTCCCCAGAATATATAAAGACAGCCGCGGCATCAATGTTCTCGATCGTAACTACAAAAGTGAAATTTATAACTCCGGCCAGTCTTTTCCGGATGATATTATACATCTGCAGGAGCCCGCAAAATTCAGGGACAGTGAGATTCAAAACATATCGATCATTCCATTCCGGTATCAGGCCGCTCAAAATTCGCTAACTTTCATCAATAAAATACGCCTGAAAATTGTATACCACGGTTCCGTAAATTTAACCGGAAGTTCATCGGCAAGAAGCGCGATTGATGCGGTTTACAATCAGCTTCTGATAAATTTTGATGTGGCCAGAAACTGGCGCCAGTCTGACGCAAAAAAGCTCGGGAAAGCGGCGGCCATGCCCTCCGGTCCGTTTTACCGTATGAGTGTGGAAACCGACGGTTTATGTAAAATTACCGGGTCAACATTAGCAAGTTCCGGTATAAATATTAGCGGTCTCAGCACCGCTTCTATCCAGATGTTTAACAATGGCGGACATACGCTTAATTACCGCACGGACAGTTCGGAAAACAATTATCCGTTTACACAGGAAATCCCCATACTTGTCTTCGACCAGAATCAAAATGGACTGTTTGACAGTGATGATTATCTGCTGTTTTACGGCAAAAGCCTAAACAGCTGGTTCTATAACTCCGGCTCCAATGATTTTAGATACCAGAACCATCCCTATGCCAGGGTCAATTATTACTGGCTCAGCACTTCCGGAACAAACGGGCTGAGAATGCAGCAGCAGACTCTGACCGAAGAGCCGGGAGCAGTTGAATCATCATTTTATTATGAGCGTTATCATTTTGAAGAAGATAAATACAATCTGCTCGCCTCCGGACCGGACTGGTACGGATTTCGTTTTTTTGGCAAATCGGCCGGTTATACCAATACTTTTTCCATAGACCCGGTAACTTCAGCAGGAGCGATTCCATTTTTCAGGATTCAGCTTAAGGGAGGTTCCGGAATCAGATACGGAGACGATCTCGATCCGGATTACCGGTATGAATTTACAGCATTGATCAATAATTTTATATTATTGAATAAGGTTAGTTTTACCAAACAGTTTCGCCGAAGTTATGAAACAATCATCACGGATCAATCATGGCTGAAAAACGGCAACAATACATTCTCTGTTCAGTACACCGGTAATTATGACGGCTGTAATGCCTATCTAGACTGGTTTGAGTTTTTCTACCCGAAAAATTTTTCTGTTACCGATAACCAGCTTAATTTTTACACACATATAACGAATCAGCCTGTCCGATACCGGCTCCGCAATTTTACACAAACCGGCGGGGTATACGCCTTTGACGTAACCAATCCGGTTTCTCCCAAACTGATTCTGAGCAACACAGTTCCTCAGGGAGGCGAAGTTCAATTTGATCTTCCCGCGTCAGCGACCACACAAAATATTTTTGTGAGCAATCTTACGTCTTCCAGGATCAGACAGATAACCTCCCTCTCAAAATTCACCCCTTCTGATAACCTGGTAAGCTCACTGAATCAGGCGGATTTTCTTATCATTACGGATAAATCCTTCACGCCCTACGCAGAAGAAATTTCGAGGCTCAGGCAGCATCTTACAAGCAAAATAGTTACGACAGAGGATATCTTCTTCTATTTTAACAACGGAGTAACAGATCCTACCGCCATCCGGAATTTTATCCGTTACGCATATTATAACTGGAGCGGCGCGAAACCTTCCTACGTGCTATTATTCGGCGATGGACACTATGATTACAGGAATATCGCAATAACCGACTCGAACCGTGTTATTCCGTTTGAAATTTATGATGACCATGAAATTGACAGCCGTACATCGGACAATTTTTACGTCGATGTTAATTACGCATCAACCGACCTGTTTGATTATATCACGCCGGATCTGGCCATCGGACGGATACCCGTGGAAACTCATACCGATGCCGAACGGATGATCGAAAAATTAAAAAATTATGAAAGCAATATGGAGCCTGACGGTTGGCAGACTGTCGCGACTTTTGTGGCGGATGATGAAGTCACTACTCAATCAACAGGAGAATGGATCCATCAGTCGCAAACCGAAAATCTTGCCACGCTTCCTGAATTATCAAGATTTAACATTAAAAAAGTCTATCTGTCAGCATACCCTTCAGTCCCGGGAGGATTGTACCGGATTAAACCTCAGGCCAATCAGGCGATCATTGATTATATCAATCAGGGTACACTGCTTATCAATTATGTGGGACACGGATCCCCTGAAGTGTGGGCGCATGAAGATGTGTTTAACATGGGTCGTGATCTGAACAGAATTAACAACGAAGACAGACTGACCTTTCTGATAGCGGCAACCTGCGATTTCGGGAAATACGACGATCCGCATGAACCCAGCTTTTCAGAAGCGCTGATCTGGAAAAAAAACAGCGGCGCCATCGGTGTACTCGCTTCAACAAGACTTGTTTATTCCGGTCAGAATGCCGCTTTTAATGAGAGATTTTATAAATTTTTATTTCAGAATAACCAGCCGTCCGTTGAATTAGGGATTGCCAAACTGCTGGCGACATACTCCGGAGTCAATGACCAGAAGTATCACCTCTTTGCCGATCCTACCATGACACTCGCCGATCCCCGGGAGAATATTCAGATTACGTCCATAACCCCCGATACTCTAAAAGCATTGAGCAGAATAGAGGTAACGGGAAATATTTTAAAAAACAATCAGATTAACAGCAGTTTTGACGGAGATGCCATCCTTATCGTTAACGATGCCAGATACGATTCTGTGACGACAGGAGGAGGCCTGTACTATACACTCGGGGGGCCGTTATTATTCAAGGGTGAAGTCTCTGTCAACGAAGGTACGTTTACAGGGCAATTCATTGTTCCAAAATCAATCCGCTATCAGAAAAAGCCAACCGGGAGAATCACCGTCTATGCATCCGACGGAACGGCGTTGAACACAGCCCTGGGCTACAACGATACTCTCCTCATCAATGGCTCGTCCTCTAATATTTCAGATGAGAAGGGGCCGTTTATTGATCTATACTTTAAAGATCAGGAAAATTTTTCTTCGGGTGATCTTATCGCCCAAAATCCTGTTCTTCTGGCAAAAATTGATGATGAAAACGGAATCAACATGACCGGACAGGTAGGACATAATATTTCATTACAAATCGACACGGAAAATCCAAAAGATATTTCAGGTTTTTTTGTCTATGAAAAAGACAGCTATAAAAAAGGAATTATCACCTATCCGCTGAGTTCTCTCAAACCGGGGACACATGAACTGAAAATTACGGCGTTTGATAATCTGAACAACCCTTCGGATGAAACCATTCATTTTGATATCGCCGAAAGCGCGCAACTTATTATCACAGATGTAATCAATTACCCAAATCCGTTCCGCGGACAGACCGATTTCACATTCCAGACAAACCAGAGCGGCGCGGAGGTAAAAATAAAAATCTACACTATCAGCGGGCGGATCATCCAGGAGATCGACGGCTATCTGACGGTTCCCGGATATAATCAGATATCATGGGACGGGCGGGACCGGGATGGTGATGAACTCGCCAACGGTGTATATCTTTATAAAATTATTTTAAAGTATAACAGCGCGTCAAAAGAAGTGATAGAAAAGATGGTCGTACTCAAATGATGAATGAAGCAATATTCGCGTAAAACACTTTATCAGCACAGAAAACTAAGCGATTAATCCGGCTGGTACTAGCTATGCCGGATTAATAAAACATTATAACTGAGTATTTCTAAATTATCCCTGATTAAATTTCTGCCCCCTGCCCAACTTTCAAATAAGGATCAATTCTGATTCTTTATCATCAATTTTATTCCGAAAAACCTGTGGTTAATCCTAATTTTTTAACCATGCTGACGGATCGCGCTCAAATATCCGTAACAGCATATTCTTCAGATCTTCAAGTCTGTAAGGTTTTGCCACCACACCGCAAAATCCGTAATCCCGGTAGTTAGCCATTATCGGATCATTTGAATATCCGCTTGAAACAATTACTCTTGCCTGATGATCTATTTTTAATATTTCCCTTACCGTATCCGCGCCGCCCATTCCGCCGGGCACCGTCAGATCAACGATGACCGCATCATATCGTTCGTTTTTAGCGGATCTTTCCTGATACATTTGAACAGCTTCCCACCCGTCTTTTGCTGTTTCCACTTCGAAACCCAGATTGTTCAACAGACTGCAGGCGACTTCCAAAATAAGAACATCATCATCCATCACAAGAATGGTACCCTGACCTTTCATTTCTATACCTGTACCGGATTCCATTTTTAAGATACGGCTCTTTCTTGAAGCCGGCAGATAAATATAAAAGGTTGTTCCCAAACCAAGAGACGATTCGACAGTGATGTGTCCTTCATGTTTCTGTATAATCGAATACGTCGTTGCAAGTCCCAGACCGCTTCCCCTCTGTTTTGTCGTAAAGTAAGGGTCAAAAATTTTATCAATGTATCCTTTTGATATTCCGATTCCGTTATCCTTAAAGGACAGTTTGACGCAGTCACCTTGTTTCAGCGGAAGGTCTGTCTCTTTTCCAATCACATAGTTTTCCGCGCTGACATCCAGAACGCCCCCCTCCGGCATGGCCTGCAGGGCGTTTATAGTCAAATTATTAATCACCTGGCTAATCTGTCCTTCATCTATCTCCACATTCCAGATATCATCCTGTATGGAATAATTGCAGAGAATTTTTGATCCGTGAAGAACAAATCCGGCATTTTCCCTGATCAGATCGGCTATTGATGCCGTTTTCTTAATTGGAGTGCCGCCTTTGGAAAATGTGAGTAATTGCTGAGTGAGATCTTTGGCGCGCATTGTCGCTCTTTCTGACTCTGTAAGTCTTGATAATATTTTCGTATCTGACTGCGCAAAAATTTTAGCCAATGATATATTTCCCAGAATCGCCGTAAGAATATTATTGAAATCATGGGCAATGCCTCCCGCGAGTATGCCTAATGATTCAAGTTTTCGTGCTTTCAACAGCTCTTCTTCCATTTTATTGCGTTCCGAGACATCCCTGCAAAAAAGCACAAATCCGAGCAGATAACCATTCGGCTCTCTGAGCAATGAGAGACTGATTTCCACCGGAATCCGCTTTTTTAGTTTCGTGATCATTAAATATTCGCGTGTTTTTGTCTCATCTGTATTGATGGCCCTGAACACATCCTGCATAAATCTTTTCCGGTCATCAGGATCAATAAACGCGACCCCCCGGCATCCGATAATATCGTACTTTTCATCCACCTCCATAAGTTTCATGGCAGATTCATTTAAATCCGTAATCCGTCCCTTTATATCACCTATAAAAATACTGTCTGTTGATGTTTTTACGGCCAGAGACAGCCTGCTCAGTTCTCCTTCAGTTTCGTGTCTCTCTATGGCCCCGCCAATATTTGCGACAGCCGTTTTCATGATGGCCAAATCATTTTTTTCCCAGACACGCCTGTAATTTGAATCATCCAGCATAATAAATCCCCAGAACTGTTTACTAATGGTTACGGGAATAGCCAGCCGGGAGACTTTTGCTTTTTTTGAATCCTGGGAAAGAGTAAAAGCAGGATAACGGTCTGTGATCAACTCCGAATTTTTTAGAAGTTCATAAATTTTGAATAAATCAGTATCATCAAAAATCTGCATTTTATAGGCCTGTTGTTCTCCAACTCCAGGATCCTCATTTTTATCCCATTTAAAATGCATTTTAAACCGGACCGACACTTTTTCATTGAGAGTGGACTGATTTTGGAATATATAAATATGATCCACACCTGATGTATCGCCGATGACCTGAAGAGCTTCGCGGATCGACTGCACGTAATATGGATTTCTGAGCAGCAGAGTGGCGTTTTCAGCAATTTTTTGTAATTGATTTTCCTGCCTGTTTAATTTTTCAAGCGCGAATTCAACTTTCTCCTTCTCCTTCTTCAGCTGAGCTGTCCGGTGATCCACTTTCAACTCAAGCAGGGAGTTTTGTTTTTCAAACTGATAAACTCTTCTTCTATGTGAAATAACCGCGCCAAATAGAATTGTCATCAAACCCAGGCCTATAAACCACCAGGTCTTCCAGAATGGGGTCAATATTTCAAAAGCATAGCTAACCGGCTCTTTGGTCCAGATTCCATCATTATTGACTGCACTTACCTTAAAAACATATTCACCGGGTGGCAAATTGGAGTAAGTAGCGCGATTATCCGAGGTAACCGGCGACCATTCTGAATCAAATCCTTCCAGAAAGTAACGGTATCGAACCTTTTCCGGTGTTGAAAGACAAATTCCGATAAAATTAAATGTCAGATGATTTTGATTATACTGCAGTTTAGATTCACGTATATCCGGAGTTTCTTTGAAATAAATTTTAACATCCGTGATTTTTATCTGCGGAGGCAGCTTATTTATCTGATCTTTATCAGGATTATATTTAATCGCCCCGGAAATTGTACCAAACCAGAGATTTCCTTCGTGATCCCGGGCAACCGCATTTTCATTAGACTCAATACCCAGAAAGCCCTCATGCTTGCCGTAGTGCAATAAGGTTGAATCCTTACTGTTATACTTATAAACTCCTGATGTGGCTGCAATCCAGAGATTACCCGAGTCATCATGCTTGACGGCATAAATTATTTTATCATCGAGTATATTCTGCAAAGATATCTTCGATATTTTTTCACCGTCAAATTCAAAAATTCCGCCACTGGTCGTGCCAAACCATATATTACCGAGATCATCTTCTGACAGCGAAGTGATATGGGAGATATTGGGTCTCCTGTCCATTGAAAATCTGTTAAATTCCCGGCCATTCCAACGTGTGAGAACCATATCTTCAGAACCGATCCAGATGTTGCCGTTCCGGCCAGCACTGACCACGTAGACGTTATTTGAAAAAAGACCATCATCGGTTGTATAATTTTTTAGGTTTTTTAAAATTTTACCGCCGGGCCGGCGCGTTTCAGGAAGCTCGCATTTTACCAGGCCTCCCAAGGCCGTTCCTACCCAGATATTCTTGTCCGAATCAACTGTCATGGATAAAATAAAGTTACTTGGCAGTCCGTCTGATTCAGAAAGGATAGTGATATTATTTGTTATGGGATCAATAACGGCAATTCCTGCTTTTTCTGTCCCCGCCCAGATCCGGCCGAATTTATCCTCAATAATGGATACAATCATCTGGGTGGGAAGTCCGTCCGCCATCTTGTAATTTCTAATTTTAAGTTGGCGAGGGTGATCATAGATACCGCTGATTCTGGTTATTCCGTCTTCCGTTCCCAGCCAGATTCTGTGCTGACTGTCTTCATAAACCGCCCAAACCGATTTATTTGACAATCCGTCGGCTGCTCCAAACATCTCAAAGCGCTCACCCCGATATTGAGTAATACCATTATCCGTTCCAATCCATATATTACCCTCCCTGTCTTCAAAGATCGCGCTTACATTCAGATGCCCAAGTCCTTGAGCAGGGGTAATAGTGCAGGCTATCGCTTCGTTTTTATTGGCGCTTCCGGGCTTGTACTTTGAAACTCCGCCACTGTTCGTACCAAGCCATACATTCTTTTTCGAATCCTCAAATATTACATTTATCTGATCCGACAGCAAACCATCGTTTTTGTTTATTTTTTTCAGATCATAGAGATCGCCGGTCTTTATATCTCTCCTGAACTTAAGAACACCGTTATTTGAGGTTCCTAACCATATGAAGCCATCACTATCTTCGCAGATTGCAAGAATGCCATCATCAGCAAGACCATCCATTTCTGTATAAAAACGCATTTTCATTGTTTCAAGAGAACTGGTATCATCGAAACTGATGGTGACGACGCCTTTTTTAGTAGCAATCCAGATATTATTTTCCTTATCCGCGAAGAGCCTCTGAATCGTCCCAAAATTAATATTTAACTGTTCCGAAACATTAATGAGTGAATCTCCCGAAGCATAGAACAATCCCTTTTCCAGGGTGGCTATCCAGAGTCTGTCGGCAGGATCGATGTAGAGACCGGTGATGGGACTGCTGGGGAGTTTATCATTGAGCGAATGTGATCTAAAGGTGTTTTCCCTGTAATCAAAAACACTCAGATTACCGCTAAAATGTCCGAACCAAATATTGCCATTTTTATCGCAAATGGAGGTCAATACAAAGTTTTCGGCTAATCCGCTATTTTTGCTGTAATTATAAAAATGGAGGCCATCAAATTTAGATACGCCGTCCTTGGTTCCGATCCACAAGTATCCATCGGGATCCTGGGTAATGGTCTGTACCTGCGTTTGTATAAGGCCTTCTTCAATGGAGTAAACGCGCAAAGGGATCGTTTGAGAATAGGTGATAGTCAGATACGCGAATAAGACAAGCAGAATATTATACCAGTAAACACCGGTTGAACGAATTTTCCAATACATTTTGGTAAATCCTAATTAAAATACCACTCTTTAGAAACTTGTCCCCCCGGAAATCCATAAAAGTAGTCAATTCATTGGTTTAAACCAGAGAATGATTACCGTAAAGTTTCTTTTCCCTTTCAATGATCCACTTTTTCTAAAACATAATCGATGATCTGTTCTATAGAAATACCTTCTGCTTCGGCGCTAAATGACGTGACAAGACGATGCCTGAGTACAGGTAATGCCAGACTGCGAATATCATCGACATCAGGAGTGTAACGATGGTGAAGTATCGCTCTCGCTTTCGCTCCGAGGATCAGAAACTGCGATGCCCTTGGTCCTGCGCCCCAGCGGATCCATTCAGATATTTTTTCATCCGACAATGGATGTCCCCTGCGGGTCGAACTGACAAGCCGGACCGTATAATCGACCACATTGTCGGCCACGGGTACGCGTCTGATTAGATTCTGAAATTCCAGTATATCCTGTTTGGAAACAACGGTCTCAGGTTCGAAATTAAAATTGGCTGTTGTTCGTTTAACAATTTCCAGCTCATCGGCGAAATCGGGATAATCCAACCAGAGGCTGAACATAAAACGGTCTAACTGAGCCTCGGGAAGCGGGTAAGTTCCTTCCTGTTCGATGGGATTTTGAGTCGCCAAAACAAAAAAAGGTTCATCAAGGATATGCGACTGACCGGCAGCGGTTACCCGATACTCCTGCATAGCCTCAAGCAAAGCGGATTGAGTTTTTGGCGGAGTTCTGTTAATCTCATCCGCGAGTATCAGATTGGCAAATATGGGGCCTTTTATAAATTTGAAGGATTTTTGACCGGTAGAACGGTCTTCCTCCAGAATTTCAGTTCCTGTAATATCAGAAGGCATCAGATCCGGAGTAAATTGAATCCTTGAAAACTGCATATCCAGGATCTGGCCGAGAGTGCGTATAAGCAAAGTTTTTGCCAAACCCGGTACACCAACAAGAAGACTGTGCCCGCGCGTAAAAAGGGAGATCAACAAATGTTCAATGATATCATCCTGGCCTATGATAATTTTTGAGAGTTCTTTCTTAATTTTTTCATATTTGGCAAGAATTAAGTCAGCGATCTCTAAATCAGCAGGAGAATTTGGAATTCCTTTATCCATAGACCATTAATTTCCTTGAGATTGAACCAATAATTTAATAAATTTTATTTGATGATAACAGATTAAATTTTACATACAGATCGGCTTAAATGCAAATGAGAAATAGATGATACAACATATCCTGGATTTTACAGAGCAGGAACTCGAAGATTACATGTCCGAGATTGATCAACCCAGATACCGGGCGAATCAGATCTATAAGGGGATTTACTCAAAAAACTGGCAAGATTTTATCGAATTCAGCACACTGCCAAAGTCTTTCAGAGAGCTGCTAAGAAATCAATTTTCACTCAGAACCTTCAGTTTAATAGATGAAATAAAATCAAAAAAGGACGGCACCACAAAATACCTTTGGAAGCTGTCTGACGGCATGAAAATTGAAAGCGTGATTATTTATGAAGGAAAAAGAGTAACTTTCTGCATCTCATCACAGATCGGTTGTCCCCTGGATTGCAAATTTTGCGCGACCGGTAAAATGGGGTTATTAAGAAACCTTACATCCGGAGAAATCATTGAGCAGGTGATTCAAATGAAGGAGCGCAGCCTCTATCCCCCCACAAATATTGTTTTTATGGGGATGGGAGAACCCATGCTGAATTATGATGCGGTTATAAAATCGGCAGATATTATGTCTGATCCGGAAGGAATGGCATTCAGCCGTAAGCGAATAACCATATCCACCAGCGGAATCATCCCGGCCATCTATAGAATGGCTGATGAAAATCAACCCTATTCACTGGCTATTTCGCTGAATAGCGTAAAAGATATCATCCGGGAACAGATTATGCCGATTTCAAAAAAATATCCGCTTGAGAAACTTCTTGACGCGGCAAGATATTATAACCAAAATACAAAAAAACGCGTCACATTCGAATACGTTTTAATCGACGGATTGAACTCATCTGAAGAAGATGCGCAACTCCTGGTACAGTTAACACAGGGCATCACCTGCAAAATTAATATCATTCCCTGCAATTCAGATGATCCGCAGTTCAAACCACCAACTGATGAGCAGATAAAGCGCTTTGACATCCTGGTTAATGACAATCACAGGACCATTACCATCCGCCGCAGGAAGGGATGGGAAATTCAGGCCGCCTGCGGTCAGCTGTATGCTGAAAATGAGCGAAAGAAAAGAATCAGCGTTAAATCCTTAAATATTTAGATGCACGAACAAAACAGCAACGGGTTCAGAAACCTGTTTGACAACATAGATCAGGCATACTTTAACGAAAAACTGAAGGAGCTTTAGGATGCATCTTATTTTATTCGGCGCACCGGGAGTTGGAAAAGGTACTCAGGCGAAACTGTTAAGCACTAATTTCGGGATTCCACAAATATCTACCGGCGATATGCTTCGTGAGGCGGTAAGAACTGAAACTGAACTCGGGAAAAAAGCAAAGTCAGTCATGGAAAGGGGCGAACTGGTCCCCGATGATCTGATGCTTGGAATTATTAAAGATCGCATCCAAAGAGATGACTGTAAAAATGGTTTTATCCTTGACGGATTTCCCAGAACCATCCCACAGGCCAAACATCTGTCTGATTTAATGACAAAACTAAAACTCCCCGCGTTTGTTTGTATTGAAATCACCGTTCCGGACAGCCAAATCATCAGGAGACTCTCAATCCGTAAAATCTGTCACAGCTGTGGAGCGGATTATAATTCAGCTACAAATCCGGCCCCCACTGACAACAAATGCACTATCTGCGGCGGTGAAATAATAACCAGGCGTGATGACAATGTAGAGACCATTCAGAAACGCCTCGATATTTACAGAGAACAAACAGAACCCGTTAAAAAGTATTATGAAAATCTGAATCATTTTTACTCGATTAACGGAAATAATGAAGTTAAACAGGTTTACAAAGAGATATTAAAGAAACTTTCATTTAATTAACCGGTTAGCAAAATATTAGTATCACTAAGACAGACAGCGTGTGAAATATCTTAGTATAATAATTTACCTGCTTGTGACAGTCATTCTGACCGGCTGTTCAGACAGGGATAAAGACAATATATTTGACCCCGGCAGCGGTATAACTAATATAGATTTAAACCTTTTTGTCTCAACTGCCGATTCTACGGTGCAGATTAGATGGAGACCGCCGCAAACGGTTGATTTTACTGGTTACAAATTGTACAAAAAAACTGAATTTGAAAATCAGTTCACCCTCTTATCTTCATTTTTAAAAAACCAAACGTCATATCAGGACACTGATATTGAATACGATATCAAGTACAGTTATTATCTGACATTGATTGGTGAAAATTCCGATTCTCCGCCAACAAATATTGTCGAGGTCATGGCCGGACCCGGAGATATATGGCTGATCGACAGGTGGGGCCTTGAAACATTTCTCAATCTCGCGTATGACCTGAAGACAGTCAATTTAATTGTCTATGGCGTGTGGATCCCTGAGGCGCTTGCATTCGACCATGACCACAACCGCGCGATGGCAACTTATCCGACAATAAACAGTTTCGATATTTTTGATCTGGAAAACGGGGAAGTGCTTTTCAGTGAATTCGGCATTGAAAATCCCTTTGATTGTCTTTATGATCGATTCAACCAAAGCTTCTGGCTGACTGACTCTTCAGGAAAACTATATGAGATCAACCCTGTGACAGGGACAGCAGCCTTAGTGGCGACAAATCTCGGGAATCCAATACAGATTGAGCTTTCAGAAGAAAAACTTCTTTTTATACTCGATGACAGGAATCACCAAATACTTGTTTATAATCTGGAGGGCGTTTTACAATATTCGCTTTCAGCTCTTGAAAATCAAACCCTTATGGATCCGGAATTTTTTCAGATAGACCAGGCAAACCAAATTCTTTTTCTTACCGATCAGACTCCGGTCGAAGATATTCTGTATAAATATGATCTTGCGAGCGGGGAAGCCGAAGAAATTTACAGATCGGATAATCTTGGAAAATTCAGAATTGATGAAAAAAATCAGACTATTTGGATAATAATTTTTAATGATATAAATTCAGAAATAATGCAACTTTCATACAACGGATTACGTCTCAGTCAACGTATAGGTTTTATTTCTCCGTCAGACTTGAGAATTAATCCGAAAAACGGCAATCTCATAGTGAGCGACACGGGCACCCGGCTGGTGAAACATTTTCGGAGTGATTCTACACTGATCGGAGTTTTCTCAAACGCTATTTATCCTTTTAAGGTATTTATTGAATGAAACGGATACATTTGCCAACGCAAGTTCTTATTGGAATTATCGTATTCGATAGCCTAATCACGTTTGCTTATGATATCATACAGTATTTCAGTTCTTTAAACATCCAGCCGTGGAATTATTTTCATGAAAGCTTTTCTGTTTTAACTATTTATATATATTACCTTTATCTAAAGAGAAAATCTTTTTTTTCGGTTTCGGATGTTCAAACCAATCTAAAAAATATAATAAAATATTTAGCGATATTATACATTCTCGTGATCGTGCTGAAACAGGCTCTTTCACCCGGCTTCTCTCCGGCTACATTTCCGCAGCAACCTGAAACCTTTCTCAGTCTGATTTATTCAAACCTGGTTTCCCTCGCGGCAATACTTCTGCTGTTGCCTATCCTGATCAGTATTAAAAATCTGCTTCATTATAAATTCAGAAAAAGAACAAATCTTTATATTGCCATCGCGCTCGCGGGAACATTGGCAACAATGATTTTAACCGTTGTCTTTGAAACGCCGCTCGACCTTAGCTTTACCGGTAACGGCAAATTTAACAATGCTGCATTTTTAGGGACATTAATATTCCTTGCCGGGCTATCCACCAGGAACAGCTGGATCACTTATTTATCACGAAAAGAAAAATATTACTATTTTCTTATCTCATTTGTGCTTATCTGGGCGGTTTTATACCTCTTCGATCTCGCATTCAAGGTTTCTGTACCTGCCCATAGTCTCTCATTAGCCGTTTTTACAAATATCAGCTGGTATTTTCTTGTGTTTTATTCCATTTTTGCCAATTTGAATTTTCTGCTGCATCTCCCTACAGCCAGGGTGTTTGACCGCAAAATGAAAGAGGTTTCATCCCTGCATCATTTGAGCAGAGTTATGTCGGTCGAATACGATCATGAAAAATTAGTCCAATTGGTAACAGAAATGACCGCCGAGGTCACAGAATCATCCTATACATGGCTGGAACTATTTGATGAGCGATCTGAAAATTTATATGTCGCGGCATCAAAACACATAAACGGTGATGAGCTCCTGGAATTTAATTCAAAAACCAATCAAAGAATAAGCAATCAAATTCTGCTAAATAAAAAACCCCTCATAATGAATGATCTGACCAAGAACAAGGAATATCAGAACATCAAAATTCTGAAAAACGGAATCGGGTCGTTCGCCGGCGCCCCGCTTCTTGGCGCCAATGGTCAGGTTATGGGAATATTGTACGCGGTTAAAACCCATGTATTCGGCTTTGACCCGGATGATGTAAACATGCTGGAGGCTTATGCCAATCAAGCCGCCATCGCTCTCGAAAATGTAAAACTTCTCCGAAATTCATTCGAACGTGAACGGATGGAACAGGAACTAAAAATAGCCCGTGAGGTTCAGCTCAAACTACTGCCGCAGGAAATTCCGCAAGTCGGGAATTTTCAAATTGATACACTAACGATCACTGCCTATGAAGTTGGCGGTGACTATTACGATTTTTATACATATCCCGATTCAGAACTCGGATTGGTAATCGGTGATGTGAGCGGTAAAGGGACATCCGCCGCGTTCTATATGGCAGAAACAAAGGGAATTATCCAATCCCTCATCAGAAATCAGACATCTCCGAAAGAAATTCTGATAAATACAAATAAAATATTATACGAGTCACTTGAGAAAAAGACATTCATAAGTCTTCTGGCCGCTCATCTGGATGCAAAAACAAACATATTGAGATTCGCCCGCGCGGGACACTGCCCTGTTTTATATTATAATTCGAATGAAGACCGGACATCATTACTCCAGCCATCCGGTGTCGCCGTTGGGCTTGATAATGGCGACATCTTTGATAAAACGCTGGAAGAACAGGAAGTAAAGCTTTGTCCGAATGATATCCTCGTGTTTTTTACAGACGGCCTTTCCGAAGCGAGGACAGGCAACGGCGATGAATTTGGAGAAGAACGGCTTTGTAACGTTGTAAAGAATAATAATCACCTGAGCGTTGAAGAAATTAAAGATAAAATAATAGATGAGATTCTTGGATTCATGGATGGCCAGAACTTACATGATGATTTAACATTAATTTTGATAAAAATTTAAGATTGCTTATAATAGGGATAAAAATTCAGATAGAAGTATCCCCCGCCCCGCGGAGGCTATTCGAATAAATTATCCTATTACAGTCCCGGAGGTAATTAATGAGTGGTTTTGAAATTTCACGAAATGATCAGGAAAAAATTTCAGTCTTACATCTGGCTGGATTTCTTGATGCCCATACAGCTCCCAAATTTGAGGATGCGCTCGATCGATTATTAAAGGAGGAAAGGGTAAATATCATTGTGAACCTTCATAAGCTTGATTATATAAGCAGTGCGGGCCTGGGAGTATTTATGGGTTTTATCGAAGAAATACGTGAAAAAGGAGGTGATATTAAATTATCAAATTTATCACCAAAAGTATATAAAGTTTTTGACTTACTTGGATTTCCATCACTTTACGAGATTTTCGATGAAGAAACGCAGGCTAAATCAAAATTTTTTCAGGCTAAATAGCAACTTTTGTAAAATTAATTCGAATTCCTAATTAGAGTCCGATATGAAAAAAAGTCGAAAACAAAAATTCAAACTCCGGTTTCCAAGTATGACAGATAATCTGGAGATCATCCGAGAATTCGTAAACCGCCTGGCGTTGAAGACGGGATTCGATCCGTCCACTTCGGATCAGATTGCTCTTGCCGTAGATGAGGCCTGCACAAATGTCATTAAGCATGCGCATAAATTTGATTCAAGGCGTATGATAGACATTATTGTATATCTGGATAACGAAAAAATTGAAATTATCATCTCCGATACAGGCAAAGGATTTGATCCTTCGAAACTTCCAAAACCCGATTTACGACAATACATTCATGAAGCTAAAATGGGGGGTTTGGGTATTTATCTGATGAAGACGATCATGGACGAGGTAAATTACACATTTAATCCGGGCACAAAAAACCAGGTCACTATGATAAAATACTTAAACAAAAAATCCGCATAGTTATGAATAACCATCTTAACAGTTTTCGGCACCGCCATCAAAACGAATTAAATTCAGATGAACTGGATAAAAGGCTGCTCGAACTCTCCGCACTATTTGAAATAAGCCAGACTCTCAACTCATCGCTGAATCTGAAATCTATTCTTGATACCATTCTGCTTGTGCCAATGGGAAGAATGGCGATCGGCAGGGGTCTTGTTTTATTTCAGCAAAAATCCGATGTTTACCGCGTCGAGACGCTGAAAGGTCTGCCGTTTTCGCTGATTGACAAGGAAATATCTATCTCATCTTTACCAAAACACCCTTTTCTGATCAGCCGGTATGAGGGTGATGAAGAGTGGATCGACTTCTTTAAAAAATTCAAGATTGAATTGATTCTTCCGTTGACTTCCATGCGTGAATTTAAAGGAATCGTCGCTTATGGAGCCCGGCTTGTTAAATCAGATTATACCGATGAGGAAATTGAATTTTTGTCGTCGCTTTCAAATATCGCTGTGCCATCTATTGAAAATGCCCTGGTATTTGAGGAGCTGAATCAGGTAAACAGGCAGCTTGATCAAAAAATTCAGGAACTGAATACCTTATTCGAAATAGGGAACGAGCTAAACCGGCTTTTTGACACGGACCTAATTCTCCGGCAGCTGTCCTATTCACTCATGGGACAAATGCTGGTTAACCAGTTTTTTGTTGCCCAGCACGTGGCCGGCAAACTGGAGATCGTCTACAGAAAGGGATCATTATTTAATGATGCCGCCATCAGGAAATGCATCGATCAGTGCCGAAATCTGCCCGACTTCAGTACCCCTATGATTCTCTCCGAAGATCAAAATCAATATTCCGAACTATATGATCTGGGGATTCGTGTAATTTCGCCTATGGTAAATCAGGATCAGGTTCGCGGATTTATATTTCTGGGTGAAAAATTAGATAAAGGCCCCTTCAGCAAATCCAATATCGATTTTATGTCGACACTGGCAAACATCGCCATCATATCCTTAGAAAACGCGCGTCTTTTCCAGGAGATGCTGGAAAAAAAACGTATGGAAGAAGAACTTAACCTGGCAAAGAAAATTCAGGTACAGCTCTTACCCAAATCCATGCCGGTGATCAGTGGGTACGATATCCATGGCCTTAACATACCAAGTAAACATGTGGGCGGAGATTATTTCGATATCATCAAAATAAGTCATGATGTATACATACTGACCATTGCGGATGTTTCCGGAAAAGGGATGCCCGCCTCGCTCCTGATGTCCAATCTGCAAGCGGGTTTACAGACCCTGGCTGGTGAACAATATGAATTGGATGAAATCACATCCAAACTAAATAATCTGATCTATAAAAATACATCGGTCGATAAATACATCACTTTTTTTATAGCAAAATTAAACACTAAAAACCATCAGCTGGAATATGTTAACGCGGGCCACAATCCTCCCTACTTGTTTAAGCATGACGGGAGTTATAGCGCTTTGGATAAGGGTGGAATAATTCTCGGTATGATGCCGGATGTACATTATGAGACAGGGAAAGCGGATCTTAAAGATACCCTATGTCTGACAATGTTCACCGACGGCGTCACCGAAGCAATGAATGATGATGAAGAACCCTTTGACGAACCGGCCCTGATCCGTTTTTTCCAGGAAAATATGGCGGCATTCAACAGTCATGATCTAAACCTGAAACTTTATGATGTTTTGACAGAGTATTCTGGTGATCCAACCAAATACGATGATGTCACCATTTTAACCCTAAAATTAGATATATCAGCCTGAAAGAATCTTTGTTCGCCACCCATCAATTATTGAATATAATCCGGGTTTTCTCTATATTTACGCCCAGAACAAAGGAGTAGTTTTGTCGAAATATGATATTATTGAGTCAATAATTCTCTATCTGATATATCTCCTCTTAACATTACTCCTTTATCTGGTACAGGCAGCAGCTGACAACCTGTCTTTTCTGCCGCCGATAGCCATTACACTGGCCTTGATTATCCTGTTTCATGATAAATTAAAGCTGATTGTCAGACGATTTGTAAACAAGCACTACTATTATCTGCTCAATCATGTTCAGCAGACTCTCGAAACCCTGAATATGAAGCTAAACCGCTCCTTCCGCTACCACGAGGTGACGCATGAGCTTGAAGATTCGTTTAAGAAAATATTCAGGGATGTCGCTTATGCCTTTTATATCTTCGAGAACAACAAATTCTATCCGGCTTTCTCGGGTAATCTGAATGACGGTGAGTTGATGACTCTTGGTCTTGACGCTTCATACTTCAGACCAATCCAGCCGGAAACCCTTCTGATTGAAGATTATATCACCACCTTGCGGCTGCCGGAATCCTTTGCCCTTGAATTTAAAAAGTCCAAATTATACGCGCTGCTGCCTTTTCATGGCCATAATCAGACATTTGCTTTTCTATTGGTGAATATTAAAAAAGTTCGTTTTTACCGGGACAAACCGACCCGGTTGCTATTCCAAAAAATACAGCGTAAGGGCGGATTAATACTTGAAAACACCGGACTCTTTGTTGATTTGGAGAAAAAAAACTTTGAAACACGTAAACTGATTGAAGTCAGTCAGCGCATCCTTTCATCTTTAAATACCAAAGATATTCTCGATTTTATACTCAATTCTCTTCAGTCATTGATTAATTTTGATGCCGCCGCCATTTTCCTTGTGGATAAATCAGGTAAAAATCTATTAAACACAAGCAGCCGGGGCTATGATTCAGGAGTAGCCGACCGGCTTCATCTTAAAGTCGGCCAGGGCGCCTGCGGCTGGGTCGTTGAATCAAAAAAAATTGACATCATTGATGATGTTCGTATGTCAGAGCATTATCTCGAAATACGTAAAAATACAAAATCCCAGATCTCTATTCCGATGATATTTGAAGAAACTGTTCTTGGGGTCATATGCATGGAAAGTAACAAATTAAATTACTTTAACGAAAACCAGGTGGACATACTGAATATTTTTGCCAATCAGGCGGCTATAGCAATACACAACGCCCGCCAGCTTGATATAAGACTCGCAAAACAAGCTTATGAACATGAGTTGATAAACGCCAGTATGGTTCAGCGGGATTTACTTATAAAACAGCTTCCGAAACTAAAAGATCTCCGGCTGACGGCCGAGAACATACCAAGTAAACTCGTAAGCGGTGATCTCTACGATGTTATCAAATTCAATGAAACTACTCTCGGTTTTATTATCGGTGATGTTTCCGGCAAAGGCGCGCCAGCGGCACTGATGATGACTTTGATACTCGCGGGCTTCCGCACGCAAAACAAGACTTTTATGACCGCCTGCGATGTGGTCAACCGATTAAACAATCTGCTCTGTCAGACCACAATAGAAGGCAAATACGCCACACTGTTCTATGGTATTATAGACATGGAAAATCATAAGGTGATATATACCAATGCCGGACATAATCCCCCGATACTAATCAGTGCGGGCGGAGAGGTTAAACATCTCACCAAAGGCGGTATCGTTCTCGGTTTTATAGGCGATCAGGATTATATCCAGGAAGAGGTTGAATTTAAACAAGGTGATATTCTTGTCGCTTATACCGATGGCGTCAGCGAAACCATGAATCATCTTGAGGAAGAATTTGGAGAAAACCGCATTATTGAAATCGTTAAATCCAATCAAGAGATGTCAGTGCATCAGATTAAACAAGAAATCACTAATGCACTGAGAGATTTTGCTGAATTTGAAAATCCGGCAGACGATATTACTTTGTTGATTTGCAAACATCTCTGAGCAACAAGGGATATTTAATAAATAAATGTCCCCTGCAAGCGATCCTGCTTGATTTTTTAACCAGGATAGTTTACTTTCTTGAATTGAAAATCCGAATTCCGGTAAAATTGTTTGCATTCTTGTTCGGCTGTCATATCCAGACCATCAAAATAATCAGAGATCCATGAGTATCGACACAAAAAAAATACTCTATATCGAGGACGATCCGGAAACCAGATCATTAATGGCTGATATCATCAGGTATAAAGGCTATCAGTTTTATGAGGCTGCCCGGGGTCTGGATGGTATCCAGATGGCCATTGAACATAAACCGGATTTAATTCTTGTGGATTTACGACTGCCCGATATGCAGGGATACGAGGTCACTACCCATTTAAAAAGTCTGTCGGATATCAAGGACACACCCATAATAGCCCTGACAGGAGAAATGCATCGTGATGCCAGGAACTTAACTCTCGCCGCGGGGTGCGACGGTTATATCTCAAAACCTATAAATGTCACCGAGTTTTTATTTAAGATCGAAGAATATCTTTCCGGTAAAAAAGATTTTATCTCACCTGAAAAAGAAAAGAAATTTTTACAGAAGTATAATGTCCAGCTTGTTGAGAAATTACGCAGAAAACTTCTTGAATTGGAATCTCTCAATGAAAATCTTACAAAGGTCAACAAAGAATTGTATGAGTCACATCAGGATCTTGCCCGGTACAATGACCGGTTATTTTATCTTAACAACGTGGCTAATTTTTTGAGGACACAAAGAGATCCGGCAGCGCTTCTGAAAATACTGCCTGAAAAAATTATTGAGGGTTTTAAGGTTGACAGGTGTATTTCTTTTGAGCTTGACACTGTTAAGAGGAGGCTCATCCCCTTTTCATTCGAAGGCGTCACGGGTCCATCAATTCATAAGAAAAGTTTTAAATATAAGCCTGAATTTTTGACATATCTTAAAAACGACGGCGGAATTATCTGGATCAAAAATCTCTCTGAAATCCTTGAACCATCACTCTTGAGCCTCGCAAAAAATTTGCAGACAGAGTCATTTATTTTAGGCAATCTATCTAATCTGGCTGTAAAAAAAGAGACCACTGAAATATTTGCGAATATCGCGTCAAATGTGACGTCCGACGAGAAACTCGAGCTGCAGATGCCAAAACGTTATTTAATCTTTATAGATAAGGGTAAAACAGAACAGGATTTTGCAACATACGAAGTACGGATTCTAAAATCCTTTATTCAAACCATCGGAATTATTTATGAAAATATGATTCTCTATCATAAATTGATGAAATTGTATAAGATAAAGGAACAACAGGCAATCACCGACGGGCTCACGAAAATATACAATTACCGCTATTTTATACAGCAGCTGGAACGGGAAATGAATCGCGGAAAGCGTTTCAGAACCCCATTTTCCCTTTTGATCATCGATATCGATCATTTTAAGGATTACAATGACCGTCACGGGCATCCCGAAGGAGATAAAATTCTCTGTCAGGTCAGCCTAATTCTGTCAGAGAACACCAGGAGTATTGATACGGTAGCGAGATACGGAGGGGAAGAATTTGTAATTATACTTCCGGGTCTGGATAAACAGAACGCCATCTGGATTGCCCAAAAGCTTCACAACTTAATAGAAGATTTCGAATTCAACCTGCAGCAATATCAGCCTCTTGGAAAACTGACAGTCAGTATCGGTCTGGCTAATTTTCCTGATGACGGAACCGATATGGAGGATCTTATCGAACGCGCTGATCAGGCTCTCTATAAAGCGAAAAAGTCAGGCAGAAACAGAGTTTGTATCGCCTGACCTTGTCAATAATTATTCAGTTCCGTATATCCTGTCTCCCGCGTCGCCAAGCCCCGGCAAAATATATCCATGATCATTAAGTTCCCTGTCTAAAGCCGCCGCATAAATGGGAACATCGGGATGATGTTCTTCTAAATAACGAACCCCTTCAGGCGCTGCAACGAGACATACAAACAAAATTGAATGACCTCCGCGCTCTTTTACATAATCTATGGCAGCGGATGCGCTCCCGCCGGTCGCGAGCATTGGATCGATAACTATTATTTCGGATTCCGCAATATCACTGGGAAATTTTAAATAATACTCTACCGGCCTGAGAGTTTCTTTATCACGATACAAACCGATATGCCCGACCCGGGCGTGCGGAATTAAACTCAGAATGCCATCGCACATAGCAAGCCCGGCTCTCAGTATCGGCACAAGTGTTACCGGCCGTTCAAGTACGCTGCCGATCGTATTCTCCATAGGTGTTATAACTTCCCTATTTGTCACGGGTAAGTTTCTTGTTACTTCATAGACCATCAATCCCGATATTTCATTGAGCATGGAACGAAAATTCAGATTATTGGTGTTTTTATCACGAATATAATATAATTTTTGCTGAATAAGAGGGTGATCAAGTATTGTTAAATTTGTAAATTCCATTATTATTCCTTATTAAATTCAGGCTCGTACATTTCCACAATTTGATTTCTGGCTTGTTCAACCAGCTGATTCCTGCTGTCATAACTTAAATCTTTAGTCGGAATCTCTTTTAAAAATCGCGTCTTAATTTTTCCCGGTTTAAGAATAAACCAGTGTTTTTTTAGAACATACTTACTTCCCGAGATCACCATCGGCATGATGGGGATTTCACCGTTGAGAGCCAGAATAAATCCTCCTTTTTTAAATGGATGGATTTTTCCGTCTTTACTCCTGGTCCCCTCCGGAAATACAATTACCGAAACTCCGTGTCTTACGATATCTACCGCTTCATCGATACTTTTTTTAGCTGAAGCGCTGTTGCCCCGGTCAATTTTGATCACTCCGGCAGCTTTCATACCCTGAGAAAATAACGGTATTCTGAATAGTTCCTTCTTTGCGATAAAACGAACCGTCTCCGGAATTGCAGCCGCGGCGGCAAGCACATCAAAATTGCTCTGATGATTGGCTACAAATATATAAGACTGTCCGGGTTTTACATTTTCCAGACCTTCTATGATTATTTTTGTCCCGGAAATCCAGAGAATGGAGCGCGCCCATATCTTGATGACGCGATTATTAAATTCACAATAAGGATCTATCAAAGTACCGCCGATAATTGACAGCGTGGCTGCAATCCCGGTGGCAAAAAAAAGTACTACATAAGTCAGAATGGTTCGGATAAACGATTCAATAATTTTCATCGGATTAAAATTACCTTTATTATTTTCCGATTTCAGGACACAGTTTCCCGCAACTTCCTGACTTTTTCATCCGGAAGGACGGTATAACCGCCCAGCATCTTTGCCTGGAACGCGATCTGGGCATAGTGTTCAACCCTTTCCAGATTGAAGTATGCGGTTTCAATGTCACGTCCTATAGCCAATACTCCATGATTCTCAAGTAAAATGGCATCAGATTCACGGATCAAATCAGAAATCGAATTCCCGACTTCAGATGTTCCCGGAGTACCGTATTCCGCCAGCGGAATTTTACCCAGTGTCAGGATGATTTCGGGCAAGACTGAATCTTTTAGCGACAATCCCGCGGAAGCGAAGGATGTAGCAAAGAGAGGATGACCGTGAACAACCGCTTTTATCTCCGGTCTTGAATTATATACTGTCAGATGCATCTCTTTTTCGGATGATGGTTCAGCGCGTCCACGAATAACTTTCCCGGATAAACTGATCAACGATAATTCATCCGCTGACAAAAGACCTTTACAGGCCCCCCTGGGTGTGATCAGAATATGATCACCAAGCCGGATACTGATATTTCCATCGCCGGCGACAATATATCTGAATTGATACATTAAACGGCCAATTTCCACAATTTTTAATCTGGCCTGTCTTTCGGTCATAATCAATATTTCCGTTTAATTATATCCATGCCGCCCATATATTTGCGTAAAACTTCCGGTACAATGACCGTGTTCTCATCAGTTTGATAATTCTCAAGTAAGGATACCATTAGTCTTGATGTGGCCAGCCCCGACCCGTTTAATGTGTGAACATATTCGGGTTTAGCCCCCCCATCACGTTTGAAACGTATCTGTGCGCGACGCGCCTGGAAATCTTCAAAATTACTTACACTCGACGCTTCAAGCCATTTATCTTCAGCAGGTGACCAGGTTTCAATATCATAACATTTTGCCGCGGAGAAACTAAGATCGCCTGTACACAGAAGCATCACACGGTATGGAATTTCCAATAACTCAAGAATTTCGGTTGCTTCATTCAACAACTGCTCATGGAAATTGTAAGAATCTTCCGGTTTTACAAAATTGACCATTTCAACCTTATTAAACTGATGTACTCTTAAAAATCCCCGGGTATCCTTGCCGTATGACCCCGCTTCCCTTCTAAAGCAGGCTGAATATGCCGCATATTTAACGGGAAGATCTTCACCGGAAAGAACTTCATTTCTATGTAAATTTGTGACCGGAACTTCCGCGGTGGGGATCAGGAATAAATCATCTTTTTCCATATAATACATATCATCTTCAAGCTTGGGCAGCTGCCCCGTACCGAACATGCTGTCTCTGTTTGCAAGAAACGGAGGAAATATTTCCGTATAGTCGTGCTTTTCAATATGTAAATCCAGCATGAAATTAATCAAAGCCCTTTCTAAACGGGCGCCTGCGCCCTTATATACCGGGAATCCGCTGCCGGTTACCTTGCCGCCGCGTTTGAAATCCATGATGTCAAGATGTTCAGCAAGCTCCAGGTGATTTAGAATTTTGAAATCAAAATCCTGAATCTTGCCCCATTTTCTAACTTCGACATTATCAGAGGCATCTTTGCCAAAAGGAGTCGATTCATGAGGCAGATTTGGTATTCGGCTCTGCTCATGGAAGATTTTATTCTCCAGTTCGGCGAGTTCTTCATCAAAATTTTTGATATTCTCAGAAATCTTTTTTGTGGACTCGATCAAGTCTCCGGCATCTTTGCCTTCACGTTTATATTGAGAAACAACTTTTGAATTTTCATTCCGCTGCTTCTTTAATTCTTCAACCTGGAAAATAATTGAACGCCTTCTTTTATCCATTTCAAGAAGCTGTTCGACATCTCCCATTTCTCCCTTGGCGCGTATTCCTGCCTTTACTTTTTCCGCGTCATCCCTAATAAGTTTAATATCCAGCATTATTTCAGATCCTGTTTTTTCAAAGTATTCAATGTTCCGGTTTAAAACTT
The DNA here is from genome assembly GCA_050178385.1 of Calditrichaceae bacterium. Taxonomy (GTDB): domain Bacteria; phylum Calditrichota; class Calditrichia; order Calditrichales; family JBFXGD01; genus JBFXGD01. Next base: position 38,458 of record JBFXGD010000001.1, on the reverse strand, counting down.
TAAATTAAATTTAAGCCATTTTTTAATTTAACGAATTCTGTATTTTAGAGCAAGGTATAATCGGTTCCATGTTTAGCCCGGTTTCATACCTGTTGATGTTATTTATATTGTGGCAGAGCTGAACGCGGATTTTGTACCGAATGTACAATTAATCATCTTTCTTTTCTTAAAAATAGCGCCCTGTATATAATTTCGACATCGAGCAAAAAATTCTGATTTTTGAGATAATGCAGTTCAAAATTCTCAAATATCTGATCATCCGTAATCTTGTTTTTATTGATTTGAATGATCCCCGTCAGCCCGGGTTTATAATCAAACTGCTGCTCCCGTTTCCCATCCTTCTCCATCGGCGCGCCCACCAGTGATATTTTTCCGGATAATATATTTATCAGATTTAAAATAAAGCGGAAAAATCCTTTATGGGGGTCCCACAAAATGGTTTTGATATTATTCTTACCTTGATGGACCTGTTTTCTGCCTATTTTTCCAATTTTAAACGGCAGGAAAAGCAAAGCGACAGGCAGAAGAAAGATCAGGATTATAAACGATGTAAAAATATCGGCAGATCTTTTTACAAAGCGGTTGAAAAGTTTACCATACGCGTATTCTATATCCACCAGCGGCATATTGTCAAGCCGCTCAATATTTGATTTACCTACCATAAATTCCAGATGTCCGGGTACCATTTTAAACTCGATATGAGAGTTTTCAACATTTGCCATGGCGGTTAAAATGGATTTATATGAAATATTATGTGTGGAGAAAATGACCAGGTTAATCTTGTTAAGTCTTAAAAATTCAGGTAGTTGTTGTATGGAGCTGACGATTGGAAACCCCGCGATTTTTTTGCCGATATCTTTCCGGTCAGGAGAAATCAATCCGACAATTTCAATTGAAGAATCGACGCGTTTATTTAATTTTATAAGCAGGTTTTGCGTATCATCATCCAATCCTACTATCAGCGCCCGTTTTGCGAACAAATCTTTTCTGAGAACTTCCGAATACTTTCTGCCGTAATATCTAAGACCGATCCTCCAGATAAGCATCAACGATGTGCTGATAAATGCCGTAAAAAGCACTACAAGCCTCGAGAAGGCAAACTGTTTGAAAAAAAATGTCAATGCTGAGACAAACGTATAGGTGAGCAGGTTGGCCTTAAACACTTTAATCAAAGAATATCTGTCTCTGTCCATACTGTCGAAAAACAGGGATGAGATGAAGTAGGCGGCCGATGTTATTAAGTTAATAATAATATAGTCACTGAAAAAATCATGGAGAGTAAAATCTCCTCTAATTTCATAACGGAGATAGAAACTTAAAAACAACGTTCCGTTCATTATCAGCAAATCCAGCATAAATGGATAAAAAGCGGCGGCAAAATTTCTGATAAAGATCATCATCCCCCTCAAGATGACTCCAAGAAGAATTAACCATTTAAAGGGATAGATATATTTTTGCTGATAGTGTTTTTTGTAAAACAAATAGAGCGATTTGTTAAACGTGACGACATAATCCAGATTGTTTTTCTTTGTACTTTCTCCTTTATAGTGGATTAGCTGAGATGTCGGAACATAATAGATTTTTCCGCCGGACTGATTTATCCGGTGACAGTAATCAATGTCTTCGCAATACATAAAAAACCGGTCATCCAGCAACCCGACTTTCTGAACAACCCCGCTCTTTATCATCATGAATGAACCTGATATTGCCTCAACCTGGTAGATTTGATTTTCATCAAGCCAGGTCAGGTTATAACGGCCGAATATTTTACTTTTTGGAAAAAGACGATTAAATCCTATCAGTTTCCAGAATGCCGTCATTGGTGTGGGAATACTATGGCGGCAGTCTATAGAGAAAGTCCCGTCAGGATTCAAAATTTTACAAGTGGCGGCCGAAGCATCAGGATTTTGTTCAAAAAATTGAATCAGCTTTTTAAAGGTGTCTTCCTGAACCAACGTATCCGGATTCAATAATACAATGTATTCCCCATGGGCATCTTTCAACGCGAGATTGTTAGCGGCGGAAAAGCCCAAATTTTTATCGTTTTCGATAATTTTTACATCAGGGAATCGATTCTGGAGCATCTGTACAGATCCGTCGATGGATGCATTATCGACAACAATAATCTCTGATGTAATGTTCTCAAGCGCCCGTTTTACTGAAATCAACGCCTGCTCAAGAAAATCCCGCACATTGTAGTTAACGATAATTATACTGATTACTGTTTTCTGACTTGACATGATATCTCATCGGTTCGTTAAGAATATGACTGTCGAGCGCAATAATATTCTAAAATCAAATGTCAGTGACATATTTTCCAGATAAAACAGATCTTGTTTGAATTGCTCTCTTTTATGATGCAATGATTCATCATACCGGAATTTCACCTGTGCCCATCCGGTAATTCCCGGCCGGATCTGAAAACGGCGATTATAAAACTTAATTTTTCCTCTTAAATGGTCAACCTCTTCCGGCATCTCAGGACGCGGCCCGACAAAACTCATCTGACCAAGCAAAACATTCATAATTTCGGGAACTTTGTACAATCGTGTATTGAAAAGCAGCTTTTGGACATAGGTGTTCTTTTCTCCGACGTTAAAATTGAGCTTCCCGAAAAGACGGCCATTTCTGCCAACCATATTTTGAATGATCAGAGGCGGATAATTTCCGGATAGAAACAGAAGGAAAATTATGAGCAAGGCGACAGGGCTAAATATCAGCGCTACCGCAGCAGCCAGTATCACATCATAAATTCTTTTTAATATCCATTGCCATAAAAACATATGTTCCGGGAATAAACGGATCAGCGGATGGCCTATGACTTCTTCCGTCTTAAGACCGGATACCACGTCGTATATCTCCGGGACAATTTTGAATACTACATTCATATTTTCAGCAAAAGAAACGATATTCAAAACCTCATCCCTGGAGCGCTCATTAATTGCGATAACCACTTCTTCTATTTCAAATTTTCTTATGATATCAGGAATGTCTTTATAGACTCCCAGTGAATCCAGTTCATAAAATTTTTTCTCTGATGGATTTTTAGAAATATATCCGACAATGTTATAGAGTAAATGCGGATTTTTTCTAATGTCCTTTAATATCTTCTTTCCCTTCTCGGATGAGCCGATCAGCAGCGTGTTATGCGGCGCGTATTCGAGCAGTTTATATCTTTTTTCAAAACCAATTATATTCAGCCTGCCGAAATTTACGAAGAAAATTACGCAAAAACCGTAAATCAGAATCGCGATCCGTCCTTCAGTAAACATGTTACTGGGGTCCAGGGTCACTAAATACAGAATGACAATCCCAAACAAAACAGTCTTGTTAACGCGTTGTACTTTATCAAACCGGGAAACATCCCAGTACATGTTATAGAGATTATTGACAAGAAATAAAGTTATCCAGAGCAGAGTAATGATCAGTGTAACGGGCGTAAAGATAAATTCATCCAACGGAACAGGTCTGCTGACTTTAATCATACCGGATTGAAATCTGACCCACCAGGTAACAACCAGCGCTGTGTTTATCATAATAACATCGGATATTCCAATCATTAAACGATGCTGTATCCGGCGCATTGACAGCGGAGCGATCTGGTGTCTGGCCCGGATAATTTTTTCATCCCCGTAATAGGTCTTACTTTTTTGCGCTTCAAGATAACCCAGACGTTTAAGACCCAGGACTGACAGTGTTAAGGTTAATATAAACATTACACCACCCGCAACGGTAGACTGGGTCGCCACTGTAAATGCCGTTAAAGCGGATAAGGCCGAAATGCCGTAGATGATATAAACAGCCTGACTGTGGGTCAAACCTAAAAATATTAGTCGGTGATGGAGGTGATCTTTGTCAGCTTTAAAAGGATGATGTCCTCCATTTAGCCGCCTGAAAAAGGCCAGACTTGTATCACTTATCGGTACTGCCAGCGCGATGGATGGAATCAACAGCGAAATATTTCCCGGCTGACTCTCAAATCCTCTTATTGAAATTGCGGCGAGAATAAATCCTAAGAATAATGAACCCGTATCACCCATAAAAATGGAAGCCGGATGATGATTGAATTTTAAAAACCCCAGCAGACCGGCAATCAATGAAATAATCACCGCGAATGTTACATAATCCGCTGATTGCCAGGCGATTAACGCGATGGCTGAAGACGCGATGATTCCCGCGCCGGCTGCCAATCCATCCAGTCCATCGAGCAGATTGACCGCATTGCTGACACCTATGAACCAGAGGTAAGTAAATGGAACCGACATAATCCCCAGGGATATTGAGTGTCCCATGGGAAAAACAAGAATATCAATTTTACAGCCCATAAAAATAACAATTGAAGCGGCTATAAACTGTCCTGAAAATTTTTTAACAGCATTTAATCCCTTTAGATCATCATAAACACCCAGAATAACTATGAGAAGTGAGCCGGTAAGTATGGCCCCATATCCGGAAATAATTTCAAAAAACAATTGTTCATTTAATCCAAACAGCAGAAGTATTCCCCCCGCAAATCCGGAAATGAAGCCTATACCTCCCATATGCGGGATAAATCCCAGATGCACCATCCTCCCGTCCGGATAAGTTCCGATGGAATGCTTTGTGGCAATTTTTTGCGTTAAATAAGTCGCCAGCAACGCCATTGCCAATCCGAAAATGAAAACCATTATAAATGTCATATATTCTTACATATTATCCCGGTACACATGAAATTACGCTTTTTTGATAATCGATGAAACATTATTGCCTAATATCGTAATTCAAACCCAAAATGAAATTCATCTAATTTGGTTTTGGTTCCGCCGCTTTCTATATCAAAATGATCATAGACGAATGTTAAAAACAGATCATTAAAAACTTCATATTTTAGATATGCTTCATACTTTTGTTCTGTGGTCAAATTACCTTCAAGAAAATCCCGGGTTTCCCTCGCGCTTTCCTGTTCACCCAACAAATCATTGTGCCCCAGCAGAATATCACCGCCGATATTTTCATTCTCATAATTATCGCCATGTTTATACTGCTGAAATATAAATCCGGTTGTTAAACGCTGGTGCCAGTCTTTGGACACATGGGCATAATACACTTCAGAATTAGGACCGGCCCAGTGACCAAGAGATTGATAATCAGTTGTGTAACTGTTAATGGGATACTTATGCGTATATACCCATGGCATAATGGCCGTGTATTCCAACCGCACAGATAAGTTTTCGATCCCGAACGGATCAGTCTGATGCAAACCGATTAAAAAGGCGTGCTTATTTCCATACCAGTCCGTGAATAATTTACTTCGTTTGAACTCATCCAGAAATAACGTACCGTAGAGTTTGCTTCCCGAGCGCGCAACCCATTCGAAATCAATGGAAATTGTGGCATTATCGCGGTCGCGCAAATTATGCTGTGTTGCTCTGTAAAAGTTAAAAGGCACCAGATAGGACCAGTCCGCGTATCGGTAGCCGTAAATAAAATTTTCATTGATACCAATAGTCAAACTTTTCCAGGGAGCAAACTCAAGACGATGAGCGGCCAGCCACTTATCCGGATACAGCGGTTCCCCGCTAGTACTTGTGTCCTCGGGAAACGATTGTAATTTCCCGTGCAAAGCGATAAACTTCCCCCATCCCCAATCCTTCGAAATACTCACGTAGGGATAGTGCTCCGGGTTATTGGAAAGTGTTAATTTACCTGATTCACCCGGCCCCCATTCAATTTCCTGCTGAGCAAAGGTAAAATCAAAATACCTGTTATGCCAGGCCAGTTCCCCGCCGGTTCTGTCCGCATATCTGGTTTCATTTTCATGAAGCTTGCTCCACGCGCCTTTGAGTATTGGATGTTCCCCGACATAGGACTCGTCACCGCGCAAGGCATAAAGACTAACCTCCACGGCATACCCGAAATTATCATCAATCAACCCCCGCACCTGGTAGGTCTGCCAATTGGCATCCCTCGTCACATCATCCGATCTCTGTTCATATGTAAAATTTTGCTGATAATCAAAATAGAAGTTACTTCCTCCCGATTCCCACAGAAATACGTGATTTTCTTCCTCGGGGTGATTCTGTTTAAAGAACCGGTTAAAGTCTTTCTTGAAAGTTCCCCATCCGGAAAACACCGAATACCAGTTTTTGCCATCAGGCGCTTCCGAATATTTTTGAGAACGATCTATTTCAAATCTGAAATCCAGTAAATAATCATCCAGTCTTCGTCTATCGATTGAAGTTAATTCGTCGCGTTTCTCATTAAGCTGCAGCAGTATATCCGCCGCCCGGCCACGGCTGTATGGCCGAATTCCGTCCAAAAGGCGATTTAGATACCCCATCGTTTCCATACGATCAAAAAAATCATAAATTGGATGATTAATGGGCACGCTTACCGGATTACCGGCATAAACCGAGAGATTTATCAGCAGAACCAGCACAATAAATAGTTTTTTCAAATCCATTCTCCAGCAATTATTCCATTAATGTTTACTATTTTTAATTTCGGTTTCAATCAGAATAAACAAAATTTTCTTCAAGATCTTTAAATACTTTTTCCCATCTGAAATTTTTCTCAATATATTCCCTTGCTGCCCGGGCTTTATCCCTCCGTAACTCTCTGTCATTTAAGATGGATAATATCTTATCCGACAGCTCTTCGGGAGTGTCCCCGATAAGCGCCATATCATTATTCAGCCCTTCCGCCCCGATTGTGGTTGTCACCACCGGCGTGCCCAGGGCCATTGCTTCCAATATCTTGTTCTGTATTCCCGCGCCTACTCTCATCGGCGCGACTAAAACCGCGGAATTGGTGATATGGGGAATTACTGATTCCACAAATCCTGTGACAATAATATCTTTAGCATTATGCAAATTCCTTATTTCAGCCGGAGGCTCATTGCCGACGATATAAAATTTCAGCTCTTTATTTACCCTTTTTAGTATTGGAAACACTTCTTTTACAAAATAGTTTACCGCGTCCGTATTGGGAAATGTTCTCATATTACCGACAAAACAAATCTGATTAGGCTTGTAAGCGCCTGCGTAGAACTGAAACATATCCAGATCAACCCCGTTTGCTACAATATTTATCTTGTCTGTATTTTGATCATTTCTGAGGAAATCCGCATCTATGTCTGATATAAATATTGATCTGTACGATTTTTTTATCACTGATTGTTCGTAATGGTAAACGCGCTTTGCTTCCACATAATTAATAATGGAGAACAATCCTTTCCGGAATTGTTTACTCCGCTCATAATTCAATGAAATGGCATCTGTAAAATCCACCACTTTCCTGATGTTTTTGCTTTCCGGGAGATACTGAGCCATACGGATCAGATGACAAAAAACGGCATCATAGCCATTTTTAAGCTCATTTTCCATTACTTTCCGCATTTTATCCGAATTGTAATAATGCACCTGCAGAGGTTTTGATGAAAATAACCCGATAAATGAATTTTTATACGAATTTACTTTTGGTAATGTGACACTGATCAGCTTATCGTAGTATTTACGATATTCAGAAATATTTTGCAATTCCGTCTCATTTTCTATAAAGGAAATAAGAGTTACTTCATATTTTTGCTTTAGATACCTTAGGAAATTAAAAGTCCGCAATTTATCGCCCCCGATTGGAGGAAATGGCAGACGTGATGTTAAAAACAATATTTTCATTGGTGTATGGTGTTTCCGAATTCCTGGCTGTTTTTTTATTTGATCGTTTTTCATTTTTTTACCGTTGGAGCAAATAACCCATGGAAATAACCGCTCCAGAGTTTTTTTAATTTATGCATCCGGTCTTTTTTAGCGCTTTCTGCCCTGAAAACAACCGTGGTTTTCCAGATGCAATTCGCAAACGTAAATAATACAACATAAATGAAATAGAAAAAAGACCGTTCTCTGAATAACCATAATCGGTTACGTGTGTGATAATATAGATAAAGAGCAGAGTAAGCCATGCCTTTTTTTCCACCGCCGCAACCATGGAGAACACTTACATCTGAAAAATAAACCATTTTGTACATTTGGTTCACACGAAAAGAATATTCCAGATCTTCATAATACATGAAAAAGTGTTCTTTCATAAATCCGACATTATCCACAACTTCCTTTTTAATGAGAAAAATAGCTCCCGGAAAAAAATCAATGATTTTCCTTTCAGATATTCCGTCATCCGCTTTACCAATTTTTAAATTCTCCCCGGTGCATATCCACCTATTAAAGCGGCCGCCGGCTGAGTATATTATTTTTTCGGGCCCGGTAAAAAACACCTTACAAGTGACAATTCCTGTCTGCGGATCGGAGTGAAATTCATCGAGAAACGGAGTCAGTACATCCTCTGTAAGAATAATATCATTATTTAGTACAAGAAAATTTTTAAATCCGTCAGATAGCGCTTTTTGAATACCAAGATTATTCCCGGCGGCATAGCCGCGATTCTCTTCGAGCTCATAAAATGAGACTGCGCTAAATTTCTTTTTGAGCTTTAAACCGCTCCCATCCGTTGACGCGTTATCAATCAAATATATTGCCAGCCGATCACCGTAAATCTTCTGGATTGAATTTATGCAGGCTTCCGTATCCTCATACCCGTTATAGTTAAGGATAATTGCCGCGACAGATCCGATTTCTTTATCTGTGAGTTTCATCTTTGTCATATTCTAAAAATCCGATGCCAGAAAATTGAAGCCGTTGCCTTTGTAAAAATTTTTATTAAAATAATCGGCCAGCCCTTTACGTCCCGCCGAGTAAAAACTTCTGTTTGTAAAGCGCCACCATATGAGTTTTGCTAATATGACCGTCAGAAAGTATATTACCGCGCTCCAGCGTGTCAGCCCTTTCCACGAGACAGATATCAATAAAAGCCGGTTTCTTACTGAATAATACAATTTGAACGGATTCTCGGTCTCGTTCAAAACTTTGTGATAAATTATTGCTTTTGGATTGAAAAGAAGCTGTAATCCTTTATTTTTCATCCTTGCTGAGTATTCTATATCGTCAAGATACATGAAGAAACGTTCATCCTGAAGGCCAACTTCATCCAGTTTTTCCGCTCTGAACATGATCATACATCCTGTGATAAAGCTGACCGGCCGGATTGATTTTAATTGAAGATCTTCGATATTTTTCCCTTTGTGATTATGAACCGCTAGTCCTCTCCACGGAATCATCGTGCCACCCGCATACCACACGGTCCGTCTGTCATGCTCTGCAAGAATCAGTCCGCCCATGGCGGCGGCTTCGGGAAAAGTCTCCATCGAATGAACCAGTTCTGTCAGGAATGTCTTTTCTACAATGGTGTCATTATTGAGCAGCAGAATGTATTCGGGCTTTAAAGATTGCGCCTTCCTGACTCCGAAGTTTATACCACCGGTGTACCCAAGATTTTCACCCGTTGAAAAAATATCTGATTCCGGAAAACGCATTTTTAATTTTGCGACCGAATCATCCCGGGAATGATTATCCACCAGTATAATCTCATAGTTCTTATAATCAATATTAAGAATCGATTCCATACATTCGATAGTATCATTTGCGCGCATGTAATTTAAAATAACAATGGCGACTTTTGGAGCCTTTTTAACTTTAATATCTCTCATCTTTTTTTTCATTATGGAAAACTGATATATTTTCTTTTGTTGATCGTAACTCAAAAATGATTATCATAATTTTCAATTCCCATTTATTGCCAATCTATACATCATCAGCCTTACACACGATCGGAATGATATAATATTATTCTGTTCCAAAACATTAAAGCATACATTATTATGATGAATTTAATCATCGGGTTTTAATACATAGAATGCCGCCACATTTGCCGCAATCAAGAACCAAACGAACTCATTTAAATAATATTGATAAAATATATTCGATCCCAGAATACCAATATAAGCTGCAAAAATGCCTACCATTTGAGATTTCTTATATGAAGATAAAATCGATTTAATCCGGCTATGTGATTTTAATATTATTGTACCGATAATTGAATAATTGGCTATTGCACCTATAATTCCACCTTCTGAAAAGAAGGACAAAAACACGCTATGAGCCATCATGTTTTTATTTGTGAATCCTGTGTACCAAAGGTGATTACTGTGTGCATAGCTTATACGAAAATTATTTAAGCCGACACCGGTAATCGGATTCTCAATGAACATTTCAATTCCCTGTAAGGCTATTTTCAGGTGAAGCATTGTCGATTTCGTCCGAAGAGGGTTTTTATTGTCCATGCTAAACGATGTAACAACCCCAATGATCAGATCTAAAAGATCAGGTATGAGCAGGATGCCAAATATTGCAACAACAACGAAAGGCACAATTATCCTCAACCATAAAAACCTGCCAAACAATTCTTTATGATAATAAAAAAGAATCACCATAAACAATAGGAAGAGACCCACCAAGGCTGAACGCGACATAGTCAAAAGAATCGTTATTAAGAAGATGAAAATTATTAACCAATATTTGAACTTACTTCCAGCTTTTCTTTCCTTATATGAGTAGATAAGTTTTGTGATTGCCAAGCCGAATGCGCTAACTATATAACCCGCAAAAGTATTTGTATCAAAAAATGTTCCCCTTATACGAATGAAAAAACTACTTATTTCTTCCATAGCCCAATCTTTCGAGGCGGGATCTTTGAGAGCTTCATTGTACGAAAAATAATCCAGGAAAGGAATTCTTGTGTCCCACCCCAATAGAAAACCAATCTGCTGGAATGCACCGTACAGAGATAGAATGATTGCAGTATAAATATAGGCGTTTACCGCGAATTCCAGTGATTTTTCTGTATTCATCAACCAGTAGATATAGTAAAAAAAGAATATTATATACATCTGCAATAGAGCATCTTTAAGACTGAGCAGAACGTCTATCGCGAACAATGTGATAATAAAATTTGCGATTATAAGAAGTAAAATATTTAAATCAATGTAAGTTTTGGGAATGTTCAACTCCCCTCTTATGAGCATCAGAAAAACAGCGACAAAGAAACTGGACAGAAAAAGAACACGAACAAGGATTATACTGAATCCGACATAGATGGAAATTATTTGAAGCGGTAGTGCGAAAATGATAAAACCAAGACTAATTTTTGTAAATTTGGTCATCTTTTATAATTCCAAATATCATTTTTATTTAAAGATATTTTCGCTTTGAACACAATAAAAACTAATAATAAACAATATTTTTGAAAGCCAGGAGAACTCAATCATGCTGTTCCCTTGAAACCCGGTTTTTGCCTAAAATGTAATTAATCTCTCTTACAACTCTTCTTGAATTATCCGTATCAATAAAAGTATTAAACAGTTTCTGCGCATGAAGTCTTTTTTCTATATAATTATCTTTTCCCTTTATTAAGTCTGATAATTTTTCCATGACTTCATCCCAGTTTCTGCACTGAGGCCCCGGGATTAACCGATCATAATCGTCATAAAATTCCCTGTCCTTCGCCAGATAATCATTTATATCAAACGGAGTAAAGATTACAGGCCGGTTGAGAAGCACAAAATCAAAGAATACGCTTGAATAATCTGTAATCAATATATCCGTATCAGGAAGCGCGTAATTAATATCAGGCAGTTCACGCTCAGTAAGAAACCAGATTCTGGAATGATCTCTTTCCATGAGGCCGGGTTTATTAGCTTTGAGATGGTAGAAATGCATTTTCACAAAAAACCAGGCATCATTTTCAATTAAAAACTTATTAAAAGCATCAAAATCTAAATCATGAAACAGATCTATTTTACCTGTTGTCCTTTCCCTAAGGGTTGGTAAAAAGAATATTATGTTTTTGACATTGTACTCAAACCTTACACTTCTGAAGATCTCAACATGGGGATCGGACGTATGGTTAAGAATTACATCTCCGCGGGGATATCCGGTGACCGGAATTTTGGATAAATCCAAATTAAACGCGGACGATAATCGCTGACTCACAAATTCACTCGGAGAAATAAGCATATCCCATCTGTCTTCCATAAATGGAAAAAGAATATACCAGATTTTTTTAAGTAATGTGTAAAAGACCGGCCGGTCAGGATTCGTGGTTATTTTATCGTCAAACCCGATTTTTTTTAAGGGAGTTCCGTGCCAGAGCTGAATGATTTTTGCCCTTGATAAACCGATTCTATTCACATCCCTTAAATCGCAGGTAACGATTACCGCGCCTGCCCGGCATGACATCCAGTATCCCTTCCAGGATCGTATCATCTCAGCTGAGCTTGACTGATTGCGCACTTCATCGATTATTTCTTTTTTTCTGGTCAGCCAAACCGCTTTTATCGAAGGTTCATTTTTATTTACATATTCAAAAACATAGCGGCTGTTATCCGAATATCTTTCCCCGAACCAAGCCCCGAACACCCAAAGATTTTTATTTCTGGGGACAAAAAACCCAAACCAGTAAGGAAAAAGCAACAACAGATAAACTGTTATTTTTTTGCCAAAGAAATATATTTGTTTAATGAGACTCACAATGGTTGTCATCCAGCTTTTCCGAAATCATAGTAACAGAAAATTAATCGATTATTTCACCAAGATGCTTTACGATTAGCGCGGGAAATTTTTCATCTCTGAGATCCTCCACATCTTCTCTCCGGGTCTCGCCGCTTAATACACAAACGAAATCACAACCAATGTTATCAGCCAGCTTTTTATCGGTGTACAACCTGTCTCCCACCAGCACCATCTCATCCGATTTATACTTCGCGCCGAGATGCTGAAGCAGTTCAGGATTCGGTTTTCCAAAGATCAGATCGGGTTTTTTCCCTGTTGTCAATTCTATTGTTGTAATCATCGTGCCGATATCAGGAATGTTGCCGCTCTCTGTCGGGCAGACCATGTCACTATGGGTCGCAAGATAAATCAGGTTTTTATTGTTTTGCAGCAAAATAGACGCGGCCCTTAGTTTTTCATAGGTCAGCTCTGTGTCATACGCCAGAACAATCGCCTGACAATCAGATGACTCATCAGTTAGTTTTATCCCCGGGATCGCTGCCTTTAAATAGCTGGAAAAACCGGAATTAGCAACAAGAAAGATATTTTTCAACTCGTTATTTTTAAGATGTTCTATAAGCGGGAAGACTGGAGAAATGACCATATTCTGCTCAATCTCCAGATCGAAGTTCTTCAGTCTTTTCACATAATCCGCCGGTAATTTGGATGTGTTATTTGTCATGAAATAAATATCTTTTCCGTCTCTCATATGATCACGAATAAAATTAATCGTTCCTGTGATCGGTTCAGTTCCAAGATACACCGTCCCGTCCAGATCGAAAATAAAACATCTCTTGCTTTTTAGGTTGAAATCACTAAACAGCCGGTCTGCGAGTGTCAAATCGTCCATGTTGTCAATCTCAACCCATTTCTCTCCCCTGATATCCATCGGTTCGAAGTCTTCTTTGCCTAACAAATTTTTTAAAGCGACTTCCGTCCATAAATTTCGCTGTTTTTGATTAAAAATATAATCTTCGATAATTTTGGTCAGGTTTCGGACCGCCTGCGAACCCAATTTATAAAGATCAATCGAGACCCCGTAAGCCACCTGGTCTGTTATCTGCTTTGATATATCATTTATTTTTCCGTTTTGCAGAGTGATTTTCATAGATTCTTCATTATGAACGCCTTTTTCCGCCGCGATAAGATTTGGCCGTGGATCATCCATTAATTTCTTTATTACCGGCACGGAATAGACACAGTCACCATTGCTGATAAATAAACCATTTTTATTGTCAAATCCGATCTCTTCCAGGGAAAGATACAATGAGTACATATTATTGGTTGTGCTATATTCCTGATTGACAACCACATTTACTCCTTTGTAATTCTGACTGATAAAATCGACAATAAATTCTGATTTATAGCCAACCGCGATATAAATTGATTCCTTCTTCAGGCCCGCATTCAGATATGCATCTATCTGGTGCGCGAGAATCTGTTTCCCGTTGACACGCACCATGGATTTTGGTAGTTTTTCAGTCAGGGGTCGCAGCCGGCTTCCTGTTCCGGCCGCCAATATGATAGCTTTCATTATCTCCTCCAGAATCCGCTCTAATTCAATTTCCGGTTTGATTAAAACCATTGGCCTTATATTTATTTAATAAACTATCAAATTTAGGACTTTTTGTGTCTCTTACCAAAATTTGAATGCAAAAAGTTTATATTGATTAGATATGCTGTTAAAATTCGGAGAAAAAAGGGAAATTTACCGCGACGGAAGTAAGAATGAATTAAAAAATGCCAATATATTTTAATTAATCCATCGACGGGAATCTTTTTATTCGCCGTGAATGGATCTGATATAATTTCATTGCGGAGTAAACAGAAAGAGTTGTTGCCAAACTTTGACTCAGTTCCTGTTTGATTTTCTGCCAAACAGATCTAATCTGGTTTCTTTGACAAGACTTGAGAAGCTTAAATACCTTTCAGGATCATGTACCTTTAAACGGCTCATATATTCATTTAGAAATGAAATAAAGATTCCGATTAATATTCCCAGTAAACCAGAAACAACTACGATTAACCAACGTATCGGTTTAAATTTCTTTACAGGAGGAACGGCTGCGTCAATAATCTGAATGGATGGTGTATTTTTTGCCTCCTGCAGTTTGGCTTGTTCGTATTGCTGAGTTACAAACTGATAGATAATTTCCTGTACTTCCGCTTCCCTTTTTAGTCTCAGATATTTAATTCCAAGCTCCGGGGCTTCAGAAAAAACAGGGAATATGGCCATTGAATCTTTTTTAGCCGTGCCAAGCCTTAATTCCTTCATTTTTTTTCTGAGTTCGATCAGCTCAATATTTAATTTTTTGACAAAGGAATGGTTCGGGTTTAGAGACTGCTTTAGAGCTTCGATTTCAATTTCCTTGGACATAATCTCACCCTCAATCTCAGCCGCGGCGGTGATGGCGGCAGAAATTTGATCCGGAAGAGAAATCATACCCGAAGTCTGGCTGAAATCCTTTATCTGCTGTTCCAGGACACTTATATCGTGTTTGCTTTCATCGTATCGCTTCTCAATGAAAACACGAAAAGATTTTGCCTGGGAAGTCTGTAATTCCGTAAAGATCCGGTTTAATTCACTTACGATATAATTAGCAATTTCGGCTGACAGCTGACGGGCTTCTTCTTCATCTTTGTCAAAATGAAGATATCCGGTTTCCACATCAAAAGTGATCTCAATGGTTCCCTCCTCTTCCATGGTGAAATCAAGCTGTTCCTTAAATGTCTTAATCGCCTGCTCCATGTTGTCACTATCATACCGTTTCATTAAATCAAAATGTTTGATCGTATTTTCGGCGATGGTGCGGCTGTCTAGTATCGCGAGCAGTGTATAGGATTCATCCGATGCTCCCCCGAATAGCCCGCCAAAGCTGCTCAATAACCCGCCGGAAGGCAAGTTTATGGGGAATCCGGACATCATTCCTCCCTGATCGGTGGATGGCATTATGATTGACGATGCGCGGTATGTCTTTGGAATAATGAGACTAAAAAAAATAGCGGTCACGCTAAATATGATAAGAGAATAAATTATTATTTTACGCCATTTCAACAGGATCGATAAATAATCGAGTAGATTGACTTCATCTTGTTTAGGCTGTCGATTGTTTTCAGTCATTATTCTCTTCCGGATTTATTTTAATGGCGGGTTCTATTAACTAACCACGATCATCTGGTAACAATCGCAATAGTTGATATTACTATGCTCAATACAGGTATTATGATCGAGACATAATCCCTCACCAGCTCCCTTCTCTTTCTCGGGACAATGATCGTATCGCCTTTTTCAATAATTGTATTACCGCCTTTGAGTACTTCTTTAGTTCCGGCGCGTATTATAATCACCTCATCACTGTTCTTTGCTCTTTCAAGGACTCCGGCTTTTCCAATATAATCATTTGCCCGGAGATTTACATTAAACACATAAGCTCCCGGGATCCGGACTTCACCCTGTACATAGACTTCTCTGTTCAAATCGGGTATATTCAGTACATCCTTGTTTTTAAGCAAAAACCCTTCATACTCTTCATATCCGTTGAGCAGATTAATAATGGTACTATTCTCGTCCCGCACCAGCGTGATTGTGGAAAGATCAATCTCCGCGGTAAAAGCGGATATTCTGCGCAGGAACATAGTTACGGTCTCATCATCCATGAGGCGATAAATCTTTCTGGTGCTTCGTTTCTCGGTGTAGGATGAGTTTTCGTCAATCTTGCTGCCGACAATTTTTTCGATCCGGCTCTCCACTATCACATACGGATCCGACAGATTGATTGCAGGAATATGGATTACATCACCCCCGCGCAAAAAAAGGTTCTGATCTTTATCGGCGTCACGGTAATATTTTGATATATTCAGTGTATCAATGGTGCTATCCAGATGACGTATTTCGATTGCTGTCTCATCGGCCCAGTCAGTTAAACCACTCGCAATTTCAATTACGTCGGATACCCGGTCTGATCCCTGTACAAAATATGTCCCGGGCGTTTTTACTTCACCCGTCAGATAGACTCTGAATTTTCTCAAGCCGACAATATTGATCGAGAAATCGGAATCATTATAATATTTCCTGATCGCCGCGGAAATGGTTTTTTTGGCATTTGTCAAATCCATACCGTTGATATTTACCGCGCCGACAGTCGGAATTACAACATTGCCCTCAGGGAGTACTGAAAATCTTAGTTCTTCGTTAATCTCACCAAAAAAATTCAGGCTGAACTCATCTCCGGGCCCAACAAGATAAGCATCCGCTTCCAGTTCATCTTCCAGGATCTGTGGTGTCACAGTACGCAGAATAGTTCTGTTTTTATAAAACTTCTCCAGAGATGTTTTATACTTTTGGCCTTCCCGTTCAACAAGATCCGGATTATCCTGATTGATACTTACCTGCGCCATTAGCGAGTTGACAAGAATAAACAGAAAACAGATAAATTTTTTCAATATTATTCCCCGGCTATTATTTCAACTATTCGTTCGGCGGCTTTTCCATCCCATAAATCCGGAATTTTTCCGTGTTTGCCGTTTCCAGAGATCACTTTTTGCGCCTCATCGATGATACGCTTGGTATCGTTCCCAACCATCACATTCGTTCCCACTTCAATTGTCACCGGTCGCTCGGTATTTTCACGCAGCGTGATGCACGGGGTTCCAAGATAAGTCGTTTCTTCCTGGATGCCTCCTGAATCAGTCAAAACCAGTCGCGCATTCTGCATAAGATTCATGAAATCGAGATAACCCAGCGGCTCTAAAAGCATCAGATTCTTCATACGATCTATTTTATCCTGCAATCCGAATGATTCGATCATTTTCCGCGATCGCGGATGGATTGGGAATACAATATTGATATCTTTTTCGATAACTTCGAACGCATGCAGCAAATTTAAAAAGTGATCTTTGTTGTCAACATTGCTTGGACGATGAAGGGTAACAAGAGCAAAGTTTTTTTGATCCAATTTCAGATCACTCATAATTTTTGACTGTCTGGCTTTCTCAAGAAAATATACAAGAGAGTCAATCATTACGTTCCCGACAAAGTGTACTTTTGAATCATCTATGCCTTCATTCTTTAAATGCATAAGACCGCTTTGCTCGGTTACAAACAAAAAATCCGAAATGGCATCCGTAAGAATACGATTAATTTCTTCAGGCATTGTTCTGTCAAAAGACCTGAGTCCGGCTTCCACATGCGCGACTTTCACGCCTAATTTTGCGGCGACTATGCT
The DNA here is from genome assembly GCA_050178385.1 of Calditrichaceae bacterium. Lineage (GTDB taxonomy): Bacteria > Calditrichota > Calditrichia > Calditrichales > JBFXGD01 > JBFXGD01. The sequence goes on along the minus strand of JBFXGD010000001.1, from coordinate 20,754 downwards.
GCAGGCCGCGGTTGAATTTACATCTCCGACAACAACAACAAGGTCCGGTTTCTCCGACAGGAGTACCTGTTCAAATTCCATCATAACCTTTGCTGTCTGCACAGCATGACTCCCGGAACCGACATTTAAATATACATCCGGTTTAGGTAATTGCAAATCTTCAAAAAACAATTTAGACATACGCTCATCATAATGCTGACCGGTATGCACAAGCCTTGTTTCTATATTTTTATACCCGGACATGACACGCTGTATCGGGGCTATTTTCATGAAATTTGGTCGCGCACCAACAACATTAATAATTTTCATTGACAGATTACACCTTTATCTTTTATGATATTATTCGTCTTTCAAATATTTAGAAATTTTTTCTGATGATTCCTCAATCTTTTTCAAAACATTTTGCGCCGCGCGTTGTTCGGCATTTTTTTTGCTTCTCCCGGTTCCCGTTGCTGACCATTTATCATTAACATTTACCTGAATAATAAATTGTTTTTCATGATCAGGACCTTCTTCAGCCAAAATTTCATACTTTGGAAATCCCCAGCCTTTGGCCTGGGCAAATTCCAATAAGGATGATTTATAATTAAAATAGGATTTTGTTTTCAGAAATTCATCACGCTGGTCCAGGAGATTCCGGTAAACAAAATTTTCAGCGGATTTGATACCGGAGTCGAGATAAATAGCACCCAATAAGGCTTCAAAAAGATTAGCAAGATTGGAGAGCCTTCTTCTTCCTCCGGTCTTTTCTTCTCCCTTATTGATGAGAAGATACTCACCGAGACCAAGTTTGTCCGTGAGATGGCCCAACACCTGACGTGAAACAAGAATGGATTTCTTTTTGGATAATACTCCTTCGCTCTGCCCTTTAAAATCTTTATAAAGATGTTCCGTGACTATCAGATCGAGAACGGCATCTCCTAAAAACTCCAGCCTTTCATTTGACTCAATATTATCTTCATGGGTTAAACTAAGGTATGATCGATGCCTTAAAGCTTTAAGTATTAATTCTTTGTCCTGAAATGTATATTCAAGTATTTTTTCTAATTTTTTTAAATCTACCGGAAATTTCTCCTTCTCAGGAAGCGGAATTCCAATCCTTTGGATTATTTCTTTTATCATATTTTAATTTGCACATGTCAGTATTAAGATTACCGTTAACTCTCTGAATAACCCATCGCAAATAGTTCACACCAGTAACCCGCAGCATGAATTATGCATATTTTTTGACACACAAACAGGCATTATGGCCGCCAAACCCAAAAGAATTACTCACCGCGGCATTTACAACCCTTTCTACCGCTTTGTTCGGTGTATAGTTTAAATCACATTCCGGATCAGGTGTCTCATAATTTATTGTCGGTGGAATAATATCATTTTTTACAACAAGCGTCGATATAATCATTTCTATACCGCCTGCGGCGCCCAACAGATGGCCGGTCATTGATTTAGTCGAGCTTATATTCATTTTATAGGCGTGGTCGCCAAATAGTGTTTTAATGGCCGCGCTTTCATTTTTGTCATTAAAGGGCGTTGAGGTCCCATGAGCATTTATATATTGAATATCAGTCAATTCAAAGTCAGAATCTTTAACGCAATTTCGGATTGCGCGAATCGCGCCTTCCCCACCCGGGGCCGGTTGTGTGATGTGATAAGCATCCGCGGTGAATCCGATACCTCCTAATTCGGCATAGATGGTCGCGCCCCGCCTGAGAGCATGCTCCAGTTCTTCAATAATGACAATCCCGGCGCCTTCCCCCATAACAAACCCGTCACGCCCAAGATCGAAAGGACGACTGGCCTTTTCAGGATCGTCATTACGGGTCGAAAGCGCTTTCATGGAGTTAAATCCGGCGACTCCCATTGGAGTAATAGATGCTTCGGAGCCTCCGGCCACCATTATATCAGCATCGCCATATTGAATGGTACGCATACTGATGCCTATACTGTGCCCGGAAGTGGCGCAGGCCGAAACCGTTGAATAATTCGGGCCTTTGAGGTTATATGCCATGGAAATTTGACCGGCGGCAATATCAGCAATCATTTGCGGAATAAAATACGGGCTAACCCTTCTCGGTCCCTGAGTCAGAAGTTTCTCATGTTCATTCTCGAATGAGGACATACCTCCGATACCGGATCCCACGATTACTCCGATTCGGTCACGATCTTCTTTTTCCAAATCAAGACCGGACATTTCAATTGCTTCTTTTGCGGAAATTAATGCGAACTGCGTATACCGATCCAGTTTTCTGGATTCTTTACTGTCAAAATAATTTAAAGGATCATAGCCTTTAACTTGAGCGGCGATTTTTGTGGTGAAACTGTCCGGGTCAAACAAGGTGATAGAATTGACGCCGCTTTTGCCCTTTAATAGATTTTCCCAGGTTTCGGATGCATTTAAGCCCACCGGCGTAATGGCCCCAAAACCTGTCACTACTACTCGTCTTTTTGCCATGACCTCATAATCCATTTTGTTCTACTTACAGGAATATAAATAAATAGAAGCAATCCGGTTGATATCAACAGAATTGCCTCAATTTATAGATCAATTGTCAGATTAATTGCCTAATTTTTCAGTCAGATATGAAATGGCATCCCCAACCGTACGCATCTTTTCCGCGTCTTCATCAGGAATTTCAATTTCGAATTTTTCTTCAAATGCCATGACCAGTTCAACAGTATCCAGACTATCCGCGCCAAGATCATCTATAAAAGAAGCTTCTGGTTTTACTTGTGCTTCATCAACGCCCAACTGATCGATGATAATCTCTTTGACTTTTTCTTCAATAGCCATTTTATTCTCCTTCATTATTTAATGTTAGCTACTATTCGAATTTACATTTTTACATTACCATGCCGCCGTCAACATTGATGACCTGCCCTGTAATATAAGCAGCATCATCAGAAACTAAAAATGATACTAATTTAGCAACATCTTCAGGCTGGCCTAACTTAGCTAATGGAATTGATTTAAGCAATTCATCTTTTACCTGCTGAGGTAAATTTTCCGTCATCTCTGTCTCAATAAATCCTGGCGCTACCGCATTTACGCGGATATTTCTTCCCGACAATTCTTTTGCAACACTCTTTGTAAGACCGATAACTCCGGCTTTTGATGCCGCATAATTTACCTGTCCCGCATTCCCGACCTGGCCTATCACCGAGGTTATATTAATGATCACGCCATTCCGCTGTTTCATGTATGGTTTTGTAATACTGCGTATGCAGTTATACGCGCCTTTCAAATTTGTTTTTAATACTATATCCCAGTCTTCTTCCGACATACGCAGCAAAAGATTATCCCGCGTGATACCCGCGTTATTTATTAAAATATCAATCTTCCCGAATTTCTCTAAAGCGCTGTCGATTAAATTCTGTGCATCTGATGCATTTCCAACATCTCCGGCGACTGCAAGAACATCGGGACCTTTTTCTATGATTTCTTTCGAAACTTTATCCAGACTCTCTTTGTTCCTGCCGCTCAGTACAATATTCGCTCCTCTTGCCGCCAGCTCCAACGCGATTGACTTGCCTATTCCTCTTGATGATCCGGTTACGATAGCCACCCTGCCGCTTAAATTCATGCTTCTCCCTCGGATTTTTCCAATTCAGTGATTTTGCCTACTGTATCACAGGATACCGACCGGTTAATACGTTTCAAAAGTCCTTTTAGTACATTACCGGGTCCAACTTCATAAAATTCCCTGTATCCGTCCCTTATCATATTTTCAGTTAAATTTTGCCACAGTACCGGGCTGGTGAGTTGTTTCAGCAGCAATTCCTTTATCTTAGCACTGTCCTGGGTAGGATTGGCATCAACATTTGAATAAAATGGTATCGTGGTATTTTTAAAAACTGTAGCATTCAGCTCTTCCCGCAAACCTTCCGCCGCGCTTTGCATCAGGGGGCTGTGAAAAGCGCCTGAAACCACTAATTCAACCGCCATTTTCGCGCCCATTTCCTTTGCGACATTTATAGCATCAAGTATGACATGCCTGTCACCGGATACGGCAATCTGTCCGGGACAATTAAAATTAGCCGGCTGAATGATCCCTTTACTATAAAGTTTATCGCATAATTCATTCACCTGATCAGGATTCATTCCGATAAGCGCGGCCATCGTACCCGGCTTTTCCTGACCCGCTTTGTGCATCAGCTCGCTGCGTTTTTTTACCAGCTTTAAACCGTCTTCAAACGAAATCGATTCCGCTGCTACCAGAGCGCTGTACTCTCCAAGACTGTGACCCGCGACCGCTAAAGGCACGCGGCCTTCCAGTCTCATTAAATTATACACTATTGTGCTGTGCACATAAATGGCCGGCTGAGTAATAAAAGTTTGTTTTAAATCATCTTCCGGACCTTCGAAACAGATTTTTTTCAGATCCAGGTTCATAACTTCATTCGCTTTATCGAAATACTTTCGGGCTAAATCGTATTTTTCATACAAATCCTGTCCCATGCCTACATACTGAGAAGCCTGTCCGGGAAAAATAAAAGCTCTGTCCATATACGGGTAATTTCCTTCTTCCGTTGGTTTTCCGACTCAAGATTGAAGAGCTGTTTAACTTTGTTTATTTTGAATGAGATATCTCTATCTTGCATTCATTTTCGGTTTATAGTTAACTGTGTCTTCGCGATAAATTTATTCAGACCGGATACGCAGTCTTGAAAAAAACTAATTCGATGGTTTGTCGATCGCCCATTTGACTAATGTACTCGCCCATGTAAATCCACCGCCGAATGTGGCGAACAGAACCAAATCTCCTTTTTCCAGTTTTCCCTGCAAAAAGGCTTCTGAAAGTGCCAGCGGTATGGTGGCTGCCGTTGTATTTCCATACCGATCAATATTTATCATCACTTTATTGTAATCAATACCGAGTTTTTTAACGGCGCTGTCTATGATGCGAAGATTTGCCTGATGCGGTACAAATAATTTCAGGTCATCACCTGTATAATTATGCTTTTTTAATATATTAACGGAAACTTCCGACATTTTCTGTACAGCAAATTTAAAAACGGATTTCCCATCCTGATAGATAAAATGCCAGTCTTTGGCGACGGTCTCAAGCGATGCGGGGAACAGACTTCCTCCACCCTTCATCATCAGGTACTCAGCGCCGCTTCCATCGGAAAACGACATGGAATCAATTATTCCGAGATGATCGTCTTCTGATGGCTCCAGAAGAACCGCTCCTGCTGCATCACCGAAAAGTACGCAGGTATTACGGTCCGTATAGTTAACAATTGAACTCATTTTATCTGAACCGACCACAACCACTTTTTTATGAGTTCCGGCCTGAATAAACTGGGTGCCGATAGTAAGCGCGAACAGAAATCCCGAGCATGCGGCGGCCACATCAAAGGACCAGGCGTTTTTTGCCCCGGCCTTCTCCTGAACAAGATTTCCGGTGCTGGGAAAGAACATATCCGGAGTTACGGTGGCAACAATAATAACTTCTATATCAAGCGGATCAATTTTACGCTGCTTGCAGAGATTTTTAACGGCCTCGGCGGCCATATCGGATGTCGCCTTCCCGGGCCCTAAAATTCTTCTTTCCCTGATACCTGTACGCGTACGGATCCATTCATCATTTGTGTCAACGAGTTTTTCGAGGTCGAAATTAGTAAGGACTTTGTCCGGCACATAGTGACTTACGGCACTGATCTTGGCACGAATAGACATATTTAATCCTCTGTATTTAATCGCTCCGCGATGAGTTTGTTCACGTTTTTCTGCTGCATGTTTTTTGCAACTTTAATTGCGTTTTTTATAGCTTTGGCGGTTGATTTACCATGACAGATAATCGAGATGCCATCAACTCCAAGCAGAGGGACACCGCCATATTCTTCATAGTCATAACTACGTTTTAGTTCAGAAAATGCCGGTTTTACAAGAAGAGCGCCCAAATTTGTAAATAAATTATTCCCGATATTCTTCTTAATGCCCTTAACAATTACTCCCATCACACTCTCAGCCATTTTCAGAAGAATATTGCCGACAAATCCATCACAAACAATGATGTCGCATTTTCCTTTAAGGATATCTCCACCTTCAACATTACCGGTGAAATTGCGCAATTTTTGTTTAAGAAGCTGATGCGCGGCGACCGTTAACTCATTCCCCTTTTTTTCCTCTTCACCTATACTGAGCAATCCGATTGTTGAGTTCGGCGCATTGAATACTTTACTGACAAAAATATTACCCATCACGGCAAATTGCAAGAGATGATTGGGTTTGGAGTCAGCGTTTGCTCCCACATCTATAACAAACACCATGCCGTGTTCACTTGGCAGAAACGCACCTATCGCGGGACGCTTCACACCTTCGATACGACCTAGTGCAAAAAGACTTCCGGCCATTTGGGCGCCTGTGCTGCCTGCGCTCACAAAAGCAGAAACTTCACCTCGTTTATGTAGATCCAGACCCACAACCATCGAAGAGTTTTTCTTTTTCTTAAGAGCTTCGGTAGGTGACTCATTCATCTCAATATTTTCAGGGGCATGGACGATTGAAAACCGTTCATGAAATTTCAGAGGAATATGTTGTAATTGATCCTGGATTAAATCCCGGTCACCGACAAGCACAATCTCATCGTCATCATGGGATTCCTTGATATATAAATAAGCCCCTTCGACCGTAGCGCGGGGCCCCAAATCTCCTCCAAGAATATCTAATGCTATGCGCACTAATTTAACCCGATACGATTATACTAAGCGGATTTAGGAATAAATACACTTTTGCCTTTGTGGTAACCACAAGCAGGGCATGCGTGATGAGGTAATTTTTGCTCTCCGCAGTGATCACATTTAACAAGTGTTTTGGATTTTAAAAGATTTGCCCACTGCGCGCGGCGCATATCTCTTTTTGAGCGGGAAATCTTTCGTTTTGGATTAGCCATTTTATGCTCCTACTTAATAAATTTTCTTAAATCTTCCCATCTGGGATCTATTTTTTTTTCTGAACAACTACATTTTTCGATATTCAGGTCCGCTCCGCAACCGGGACAAAGACCCATACATTCGTTTTTGCAGATCATTTTCACCGGGTGATTAAGAGTAATAATTTCTGTTATCAACGGTGAAATATCTATCTCTATCGCGTCGCCGGGCAGCTGAGTCACATCTTCCGTCTCAGCCAGACGGCCCTTTCCTATTTGATAGATATGTTCCAGCATTCCTTCAAATGGTTCTGAATACGGTGCCAGACAGCGATCACAATTATAATATCCGGTTGTTTTCACAACAACTTTTATCCGGTAATCATGATCAAATCGGTCCACCCATACATGAACCCAAAACGGCTCAGGGTAATAGGTTCTTAATTCTTCTTTCAGAAACCCTGTTTCAATCGAATCTTCAATCTCAATGAGATTATTTTTAATATTTTGAATATTGATCTTCATAGCAAAGCGGAAATATATAAAAAGAACCTTTGTAATTCAAATTTATATGATAAAACCTCAAAATATTTATTTTGAGTCATTTGACTTTATGCGCCCTTATTTTCGTTGACTATCCTCATTGTATCGATAGCAATTACCAGTTCTTCGTTAGTCGGGATTACGAGACAGGTCACTTTGGAATCATCACTGCTTATAGTCCGTTCTTCTTTCGATTTGGCTTCATTCTTCAGGTTATCCAGTTTGACTCCGAGAAATTCGAGTCCTTCAAGTGAATTTTTTCTGACAAGCGAAGAATTTTCACCGATACCGCCTGTAAAAACAATCGCGTCCAGACCACCCATCGCCGCCGCGTAAGCGCCAATATATTTTTTTAGTCTGTATGTAAAAATGTCGTGCGCTAACCTGGCCCGCCCGCTTTCTTTGTACTCATTTTCAATCTCGCGCATATCGCTGCTGATTCCGCTCACACCCTGCAGCCCGCTGTGTTTGTTGAGCATGGTGGTCGCGTCGTTCATAGTCAATTCTTCCTTACCCATTATCTGCAGAATGATCGCCGGATCCAGATCTCCGCTGCGCGTACCCATCAGCAGCCCCTCGAGCGGTGTGAATCCCATCGAAGTATCAACAGACTGACCATTTTTCACCGCGGCTGCCGAAGCGCCGTTCCCAAGATGACAGGTAATAATTTTCAGCTGATCACCTGGTTTTTTTAAAATCTCGATCGCTCGCTCTGAGACATATCGGTGAGAGGTTCCGTGGAATCCGTATCGTCTTATCCCATGTCGTTTATATAACACATATGGCAGACCATAAAGATAGGCATGTACCGGCATTGTCTGATGAAAAGCCGTGTCAAATACGCCTACCTGCAGCGTATCCGGTAAAATCTGCATGGCGGCGGCGATACCCTTGAGATTTGGCGGATTGTGCAGAGGCGCATAATCTATACAGCGGCGAATCTCTTTAATCACATCTTCAGTAATCAAAACAGAACCGCTGAATGATTCACCTCCGTGCACCACGCGATGTCCAACAGCTTCGATTTCTTTTTTGTCTTTAATCACCCCGTGGTTCTTGCTCATCAGGATGCTTATGACATATTCTATGGCCATCTTATGATCAAGTATTTCTCCCGAAAGACGTATTTCTTCACGATCAAAAGGCTTGTGAGTCAATATCGCACCGGACATTCCGATTCGCTCGACAATACCTTTTGCCAGAACCACGCTGCTCTCCGGATTAACTACCTGGTACTTTACAGATGAACTACCTGCATTTATAACCAGCACGATCATCTTCGTTTTCCCCAAAATTAAATTTACTTTCTAATCGCCGCCGTGACATTATTTAGCATACTGAAAGAATCCTCTACCGGTTTTTTGTCCTAAATGTCCGGCTCGAACAAGTTTTCTTAAGAGCGGACAGGGCCGGTATTTTGAATCTCCCAGTTCACGGAAGAGTGTCTCCATCCAGGTCATGAGTTCATCTAATCCAATTGCATCCGCTAGCGCAAGAGGTCCTTTTGAAAAATTATAACCCAGTTTCATGGCTGTATCAATATGTTCCGCGGTCGCGACACCTTCCATTAAAATGTGGATTGCCTCATTGATCATCGGCACAATTATGCGGGTGGTGATATAACCGGGATATTCAAAGACTTCAACCGCTGTTTTATCTAATGTTTCAGCAAACGTTTTAATAAACTGATACGTTTCATTTGATGTTTTTAAACCGCGGACAATCTCAACCAGAGGTATTTTGGGAACGGGATTTAGAAAATGCATACCGATAATCCTGTCCTGACGCTCTGTGACAGAGGCTATTTCAGTAATACTCAAAGCCGATGTGTTTGTGATAAAAATAGTATCCGGTTCGCAAATTTTATCGATCTTATTTAACAAATTTTGCTTGACGGACAGATTCTCGGAAATTGATTCTATCACGATGTCGCCATAGACCGCATCATCAACTTTGCTCGAAACACTTGTTCTGCTGAGAATGGCCCTTTTTTCACTCTCGGTCATCGTCCATCTGGCGATTTCAGCATCAATATTCTTTTGTAACTCAGAAAGTCCCTTTTTGGCAGATTCTTTATCTCTTTCGATCAAAATCACATCCATACCTTTTGACGCCACCAATTGAGAGATACCTCTCCCCATTATGCCGGCTCCAAACACAACTACTTTCTTGATCACATCCATTTGATCATTTGCAGCAATCTCAGTCTGACGCAGAATCTCGATATCCATAATATTTTCTGCCATAGCCACCTCCTAAAAACAATTAAAAGCGCTGTTTCCAGCGCTTTTAATTAATTGTTTTCAATTAATTCCTGCTCAGAAAAGAAAAACTTAATTTCGATTATCGCATTCTCAGGTGAATCGGATGCGTGAATGACATTTCTTCCCTTACTCTCAGCATATAATTTTCTTACAGTCCCGGCCTCGGCTTCTGCAGGATCCGTTGCTCCAATCGTTTTTCGAAGTTCGGCGACCGCATTTTCTTTTTCGAGAACCAGCGGAACCACACGACTCTCGGTCATAAAATCAACCAGTTCACCATAAAAAGGTCTTTCCTTATGGACAGCGTAAAATTCGCCCGCGGTTGCCGGTGTCAATTTCGTCATTTTCATCGCGATTATTTTGAATCCCGCGTTTAATAAATGATCAATCACTTTGCCTGTATTATTATTCTGAACACAATCCGGTTTCAGAATTGCCAATGTTCTTTCTTTCACTCTGACTCCTGTTCTTTTCATCTATCTGATTATTTTTTTGCCAATACTTTTTGCATAGTTAAGCCAATTTCAGCCGGACTTTTGCAAACATGAATACCTGCTGCTTCAAGCGCTTTCATTTTGTCAGCCGCTGTTCCCTGTCCGCCACTGATGATAGCGCCCGCATGACCCATTCTTCTTCCCGGAGGCGCTGTCTGGCCGGCGATAAAGCTGACGACAGGCTTATTAAAATTCGCCTTAATCCAGGCTGCGGCTTCTTCTTCAGCGGTACCGCCGATTTCACCAATGAGTACAACCGCTTTTGTGTCATCATCATCTTTAAACAACTTAAGCGCGTCGATAAAACGGGTTCCGATGACAGGATCGCCTCCGATACCGATACAGGTCGACTGACCGATTCCGAGTCCGGTTAACTGGCCTACAGCTTCATAGGTTAGCGTACCGGAGCGGCTGATGACACCCACATGACCCTGTTTGTGAATAAAACCGGGCATAATTCCCATTTTTCCGATTCCCGGTGAAATCACTCCAGGACAGTTCGGTCCGACCAAATGTGTATTTTTATCACTGATATATTCATAAACATCTACCATATCCATTGCCGGAATACCTTCGGTGATACACACGATCAGTCCCATTCCGGCGTCTGCGGCTTCCATGATAGCATCTTTCGCGAATGCCGGCGGCACAAAAATTACCGATGCATTGGCGCCGGTCTTTTTTACCGCCTCTGCCACCGTATTGAAAATAGGCACTGTATCCATAAATTTCTGTCCGCCTTTTCCCGGCGTTACCCCGGCGACCACCTTGGTATTGTATTCCAGCATCTGTGTTGTATGAAATGATCCCTCGGAACCTGTGATCCCCTGGACAAGTACTTTTGTATTTTTATTTAATAAGATACTCATTCTTAAACTCCCTTATCTCTAAAGTGGATAAAATCCAAATCCGATTTAATTTTTTATCTGATTGACCACTTTTTCCGCGGCATCCTGAATAGATTTTGCAACTACAAAATCAAGACCTGAATTATCCAGCATCACACCCGCTTCTTTGGCGTTTGTGCCTTCAAGACGAACGACAACAGGAACACTTACATCAATTGATTTAACCGCTTCAATTACCCCCTGCGCGACACGATCACAACGTACAATTCCACCAAAGATATTGATCAGGATCGCTTTGACATTTTTATCGCTTAATATGATCTTAAAACCGTTCCGGACAGTGTCCACATTCGCGCTACCGCCCACATCCAAAAAGTTTGCAGGTTCACCGCCGGCTAATTTAATAATATCCATTGTTGCCATGGCCAGTCCCGCGCCATTAACCATACAACCGACATTGCCATCCAGTTTTATATAGTTTAGATCATACTTTGAAGCTTCCACTTCCAGCGGCTCTTCCTCATCAAGATCTCTTAAATCCAGTAAGTCTTTATGGCGATACATCGCGCTGTCATCAAAATTTATCTTCGCGTCCAGCGCGATAACATCCCCTTCACCGGTGATGACCAGAGGATTAATTTCTGCCAATGAACAGTCATTTGATTTGAACGCGTTATAAAGCGATAACATAAATTTTACGGCGTTCCCCACCTGTTTTCCTTCCAACCCGAGTCCAAATGCCAGTTTTCTGGCCTGAAAAGGTTGTAACCCTACACGGGGATCAATCCATTCCTTCAAAATTTTTTCCGGAGTTTCAGCGGCTACTTTTTCGATTTCCACTCCACCTTCTGTACTCGCCATCATGACGAAACGGGAAGTTGCCCTGTCAAGGACCATTCCAAGATAAAGTTCCCGGGCAATGTCCATTCCCTGCTCAATCAACAATTTCTTGACTTCTTTGCCTTCAGGACCGGTTTGGTGCGTGACCAGGTTCATACCCAGTATTTGCTTCGAAAGTTCACGCACTTCATCGGTGCTTTTTGCTATTTTTACACCACCGCCTTTTCCACGGCCGCCGGCATGAATCTGCGCTTTTACAACAACGACCTTCGTACCAAGCTTTTTAGCCGACTGGACAGCTTCATCCGGAGAAAAAGCGACATATCCCTCTGGTACAGGCACATTATACTTTCTTAAGATCTCCTTGGCCTGATATTCATGAATTTTCATCCTAAAACTCCTAAAATTTTATTTATGAAAAATTAACTGATCTTGGTCCGTGTGTTCAATTATTGTCGATTTTCAAATATAAGGATTTATCTTGTATATGTAAAACAAAAACACACACCTAATAGTTCTCGGGAGATCAATTTTTCAGGCCGAAATCCATTTAAACAATCAATCCCCTTTAATCCTTGTTCCGGACATGCCTTTCAGAGCATCGCTTACCTTTTCAATTGACGTAATCAACACTTCCGAGCCGCCTTGTTCTATAAAATCAACCGCTGCTTTTATTTTTGGCCCCATGCTCCCTTTTGGAAATTCTCCTGCTGCAAGATATTTTTTTGCGTCACTTATAGTGAGTTCAGAGAGATCTTTTTGTTCGGGAGTTCCGAATTTTATCGCCACACGGTCAACACCGGTTAATATCACCAGTTTTTCGGCGCCGATTTCGGCCGCGAGAACCGCGGAAGCCAAATCCTTATCAATTACCCCGTCAACTCCTTCCAGCCAGCCCCTTTCGTCATAATACACCGGAATACCACCACCACCCGCGGCGATAACAATGATCCCCTGATCGACCATCATTTTAATGATATCTTTTTCAACAATCCCTTTCGGCACCGGCGAGGCAACTACCCGGCGATATCCCCTGCCCTTATCCTCTTTTACGGTCCAGCCCCGTTCTTTTTCAAGATTCGCTACTTGCTCTTCTTTGTAGAACGGTCCGACAAACTTTGTAGGATCAAGAATAGATGGATCATCTTTATCCACGATAACCTGTGTAAGGATCGTTGTGACTTTTCGATTAACCCCGTGATCATGCAATTTGTTCATTAAACACTGCTCAATCATGTAGCCCATACCACCTTCCAGATCCGCGACGATAACGCCCAAAGGAAGCGGCGGAACCAGGTGACGCGTTTCCTCAACACGAATCAATGCGTTTCCAACCTGCGGGCCGTTTCCGTGTGTAATGATAACATTATAACCCTGCTTTATAAACTCGATAACACTCACAAGGCTTCTTCTCGTGTTTTCAAATTGCTGTGTGATATTCCCCTCCTCAAATTCACGAGAGATAGCATTACCCCCAAGAGCGACTACAACAGTTTTCTTTTCCATTCGTTCTCCAAAAAATAAAAGAGTTCCCACCATAATCAGGCAGGAACTCGAGTTTTATATAATCAAAAATCCGGATACTAGAGTAATTTTTGTAAGGCGTCGTGTAAATCAGGTTTCCCGATTTCCTGCAGTTCATAAGTAACTCGTAAAGCCGGTTTATTTATTTTCACCAGTTTACGCAAATCTATCGGCGTACCAATAATGACGAGATCACAATCCGTGTTGTTAATTGTATCTTCCAGATCTTTTATCTGTTGATCACCGTATCCCATTGCTGGAAGAAGTTCACCGATCTCCGGATATTTTTCAAACGTTTCGGTAATCGTGCCGACGGTGTAAGGACGAGGATCTACAAGCTCGGATGCGCCAAATTTTTCGGCCGCGACAACACCGGCGCCGTAAGTCATTTCACCATGAGTCAATGTTGGACCATCTTCAACAACAAGCACACGCTTTCCTTTTATTTGCTCATAATTCTGAACGAAGATCGGGGAAGCACCGTCGATGATCATCGCATCCGGATTTACTTCCTGAATATTTTGCCGGACTTCCAGAATATTTTCTGAATCCGCCGAATCTATTTTGTTGATCACTACAACATCCGCCGCGCGTAAATTCGCCTCACCGGGATAATAGTACAATTCATCACCGGGACGATGCGGATCCACAACAGTTATCAACAGATCCGATTTGTAAAATGAAAGATCATTGTTCCCGCCGTCCCAAAGAATAATATCCGCTTCTTTTTCGGCCTCGCGAAGGATCGCTTCATAATCCACACCGGCGTAAATGATGGTGCCTGCAACGATATGCGGTTCGTACTCTTCTCTCTCTTCAATCGTACATTTATGTTTATCGAGATCGGAAAGCTGTGCAAACCGCTGTACTTTTTGTTCGATTAAATTGCCATACGGCATCGGATGACGGATAGCGACAACTTTTTTACCGGCTTTCTGAAATATCTCAGCGACTTTGCGGGTTGTCTGACTTTTTCCGCAGCCTGTGCGAACCGCGCAGACCGAAACAACCGGTTTAGTGCTTTTAATCTGAGTATGCTTCGGCCCCATCAGTTTAAAATCGGCCCCGGCTGCATTAACGACCGCGGAACGACTCATCAGGTAATCATACGGAACATCACTGTATGAAAAGACTACCTCATCCACATCAAATTCTTTGATTAGATTAACGAGTTCGGACTCAGGATAAATTTTGATCCCTTCCGGATATAATGAACCCGCCAGTTGGGCCGGATATTTACGATCGTCGATATTCGGTATTTGGGTAGCAGTAAAGGCAACCACATTATACATTTCATTATCTCTGAAAAAAGTATTGAAATTGTGAAAATCACGTCCGGCTGCGCCCATAATAATGATTTTTGTGCGCTCCATCAGAACCTCCTCGCTTTTTGAATTATTTCTGAAAATTATTTTCTTATAATAATTATGTAGCCTATATCCCGAAAAATCCTGACATCATCAATCTGCTTATAAACCATTAAGAATAAACGAAATAAAATATAGCATGACCAATTTGTAAATGCAATACGAATAATCGGTTTTTTTTGTCTATTTAAGCTCTTGTTTTTAATTGTTTTATGAACTCATATTTTATATATGCAAAAGAGTAAATAATTATACTTTTATCATCGTATCTTATTTATTATCAATATTTTATCGACTTTTACCGGATAGTCCGATCAGTTTGCGCTAAAATATATTTATTATTTATTTTAATGAGGGTCAACGGATATTTTTGCTTTGAATTTATAATTCAAAAATTATTAGTATTTAACCAGCGGGGATAAAATATATTTGCTTTATGGCCAAATTTATACCTGAATTTGTAAAGTTTTGATTAATTTATCATTCCTTTTTCCCCTTTATCCAGATCACCTGATACGGTTCTATATGAATTCCCAGCTTACCTTTGTGTGACTGATATTCAACGCGGGAGATTAAATCAAAACATATTTTGGCTGTCAAACCCAGTCGATTAAGTTCAATTTCCAGATATTGTAAGGTATTTGTGATATTTGTAATCGCGAGTAAACATTCTTCCCCGTCCGGTGATGTGCGTAAGACACAAAACAGATTGTCGGAAAGATTCAACACACACTGCGGCGCATTGGGATGAAAAACCCTTTCATTACCCCGCTTCCGGATCAGACGGATAAGTTTATAGGAAATTTTAAATGTTGTGGAATCGTGGTTTTCAAGAGCCTTGATCAATTCTTCCTTACTGATATTTTCACGATTGATACTGCGTGTCTCATGCTGTTCAATTACAAGCTCCGCGTCATTTTTGGACCCCAAAAGCCCGTGCAGATAAACTCCGGGGACACCTCGCAATACAAGGGCGATTGATCTCGAAGCGAGATAACGTTTAACCTGCAAATCGACAGACTCCTCCGCATCTTCCCTGTTTATCGCGCTAAACCATGTAATATTAAATTCGTACGGACTCGTTGTACCATCCCCGTTATCTTTATAAGAGATATATCCGCCATGCTCCAGAATCCGTAACGCCATCATCTCAAGTTCATCTTTGGAAAGGATGTCCCTTACCGCCATCACTCCGATTCCGTCATGAGAATCCAGAAAGTTAAAATAGGTTGCCGTGTCCGATATATTTTCCAGACCGGCTGCCCATTCAGTAAGACGTGAGGCGTTCCCCGTCTGAAATGTGTACAGAACAAGCGGCGGAAGCGCGAAATTATATATCATTTGTGCTTCGTCGTTTCCGGATCCAAAATATTTGATATTATCCTCATGAGGCACATTTGTTTCTGTAATAAGACTTACATGAGGCGCGACGGCATCCAGAATCGTTCTGAATAGTTTAATTGTGATGTGATTCTGTTCCAGATGAACACAGCTCGTTCCTAATTCCTCCCAAAGATATGTCACAGCATCGAGCCGGATAATATCCGCTCCTCTCCTCACATATGTTAGAAGAATTTCTATCATTTTAATCAGCACTTTAGGATTTTTATAATTCAGATCAATCTGATCCGTGGAAAAGGTAGTCCATACCAGTCGATTACCGTTTAATGTGTCAAAGGGTGTTAGAATGTCCGAAGTTCTTGGCCGGACAATTATTTTTAAATGATCCGGGGAAAGTTCATCCTTGGTGGAAAAAACTGTAAAAAAGTTTTCATAATCCGGATTTTGATTCAAAAATTCCTGAAACCAGCGGCTTTTGGACGAGACATGATTAAGAACGCCGTCAAACATCAGACGAAAATCTGTTTTTAAATCCAGAATATCATCCCACGTCCCTAAATTCGGATCTACTTCTTCAAAATCCATCACGGCAAATCCGCGGTCGGATGAATATGGGAAAAACGGCAGAATATGTATCGTATTAAAGGCGCCTTCCAGATAGGTCTTGCATAGCTCAGCCATTGTCTCCAGAGGTTTCTCATTTGTGCTGCTTATCAGGTCCCCGTATGTAATCAAAATGGCGTCTTTTTCTGTTACCCGGTTTGCCTCATCAAAATTATTCTCAAATTCAATCATATCCGGTGTCTTGTGGGCATAATATACTTTCATCGTTCGGGCTATTTCTTTATAACATCTGTCACCGCAATCCGAACCATAAAGAAGATTTAATCTTTCCCTGATGTTTTTTTCGACATACGGCGGAATCTCATAAACGGGGCGCTTATAATCCGGTTCGAGAGTATGAAACGCTGACATATCAGTTTGCCTGCCGATAGGTGCCATGATTATTCCTTAAAACTGTTGACCGCGGCCCGGAGATCCGGATAAGATTTCAGAATTTGATTCAGATGCGTAATCTCGAGAAGTTGCCTGACCTGTGTAGTAGCGCCGGCGAGTCGTATATCGCCGTTATTTGACCTGAGTACCGATATCTTTGAGACTATGGCTCCAAGCCCTCGTGAATCCATGTACTCTGTTGCAGAGAGATCGACGACGATATTAAAATTGCCCTTTTCAACAAGCGAGTTCAGAAGTTTTTTATAATCTGCCGCGGAATCAGATGTTAATCGCTTCGGTCCGTTAATTACAACCACACCATTTTTTAAAGTTTTGTAATTCACTTCCATCATACGATATCGCCTCTGTCAGATGACAATACATTATAAATAGAGTATATCCGTTTTTCCAGAATTTTTATTTTTAATACATCGGGAGAAATGATACAAGCATAGGTGAGTGAGAATAAATGCTGATTTTCAATCAAATAAATCCCCTATAGGGTGATGTTATTTAAAACGCTTACGACTCATTTCCCGGAAAGGTTTAATAAGAACCAGATTTGCACCCAGCCTGCCGGTAAGAAGGGCAACCGCTACAGCAGTCGCTCCAATAAAATCGTAGAAATTGATCAATATAAACAGAACACAGATTATACCCAGAACTTCTGTCATCGTCGCGCCGGTGATGGGAGATGTTTTCTCCGTGTAAACAAGAATAGCGCGCTGGAATGATAATATCACTGTCAGCCCGGGCATAATTGCTAATATTTGTGTCGGTAAGATGGCAAAACTCGTTAATACCCCGGATAATCCCGATACCTGACGGTACCATATTTCAGCCAGTGGCGAATACGCAATAATTCCCAGCAAAGTGATAACCGCGGCGAACAGAATGACAGCGAAATTTCTAACACGCAGATACGTTTCCGCTGATCCGTCCATTAGCGCGATACCCGCTTCCTGATAAGACAACCCCACACTTCTGAAAATAAAAACCAGTGAGTTGATCACAGGCAAAACGGCGAGGGATTCAATAGAATGCCGGCTCTGCCCGACAAAAAATGTCACCATGGGATGGACACCCAATCCGAGAATTGACGTCAGGGCCAGCGGATAATAAAATCTAGTAATTGACTGATAGGTCAGATATTGAACCGGTTTATCTTTCGGCTCCGGTTTTGAAATGATTTCTTTCAGGATATTGTGAACCATCAGGCGGCTCACCAGCGCTTCCAGGACTACTCCTGCTGAAAGAGCTGCGGCGCCGACATAAGCTCCCGGGATTGCTTTGCCATAATACAAAAACATCGCGGTAATGCTCATGGCCAGCAACCTGACGATCGTTCCGTAGGCGACGCGTCTCGTCAATTTATTACGGATCAGAATCCCCTGATAAAATCTTCTGTACCCGATTGCCCCCGGCCACGGGAGCAAAATCAGAGTTGAGTAATAGGTTATTCTGGCAATGTTTTCCGGTAGAACTATTAGATCTATGGTAAGGTAATAAAATATATCGGGAATCAGGATTATTATCATAATCAATGTGATAATCCCGCTGAGATAGAATGTAAAGTTTCTAAGTTTTTTGAAGGACTGAAGATCTTTTACAAGCGCCGTGGACGCGCTCATCATCATGATAACAGGTGCCTCGATAATGAGAGCAAAAGAATAAGCGACACCATAAGCCGCCAGATTAAATTTTGGATCATTGAGCCTGGCAATCACCGCCGCCAGAAATGGTCCCTCCACAGACATCATAAGCCAGGTTGCCGCAAGCGGTAGCCAAAAACTGATTATTTTGCGGTAACTCAGGACATCTGATGTGTTCATTTTCCCCCATGGTGTTTATAATTTCAAAAAAGGAGAATATAATCTTTGCTTCAATATTTTACAATATCAAGAAGGTAATGTTTAATGAATCATAAAAAAACGCCTCATACTCTTAGGCATGAGGCGTTGTGATAATTTATTTTTCTTTCCCGGTTAGATATCGAATTTGATGCCTTGCGCTAATGGTAGCTCAGTACCGTAATTGATGGTATTGGTTTGTCTGCGCATATAGGCTTTCCATGCGTCAGAACCAGATTCACGGCCCCCGCCGGTTTCTTTTTCGCCGCCAAACGCTCCACCGATTTCAGCGCCGGATGTACCGATATTGACATTGGCGATACCGCAATCCGATCCCCAGGCAGATAAAAATGTTTCCGCCTCCCGCATATTGTTCGTAAATATCGCTGAAGAGAGTCCCTGAACAACACCGTTTTGAAGTTCAATGGCATTATTTACATCACCTTTATATTTTATGAGATAGAGAATCGGCGCGAATGTCTCTTCCTGAACGATCTCAAAATGATTTTCCGCCTCGACAATCGCGGGTTTTACATAACAACCGGATTCGTATCCACTGCCTGATAGTACTTCGCCGCCAAATATAACTTTCCCACCGGCTTTTTTGGCTTCTTCAAGCGCGTTCTGCATTGTCTCCACTGCGCTTTTATCGATTAGCGGTCCAACATGATTAGCCGCATCCAGCGGGTTGCCGATTCGCAATCCTGAATACGCTTTCAGCAATGATTCCCTGACTTTATCATAGATCGACTCATGAATAATAAGACGTCTGGTGCTTGTGCAGCGCTGGCCGGCAGTTCCGACAGCCCCGAACACTATGGCCGGCATGGCCATCTTTAAATCGGCTTCCGGTGTTAAGATGATGGCATTATTGCCTCCTAATTCCAGAATATAACGGCCCAGTCTTTTTGAAATAACCTGAGCGGCATGACGACCGACTGAGGTTGACCCGGTCAGAGAAACAAGCGGGATGCGTTTGTCGTTCAGTATTTTTTCACCGATCGTTGATCCTTTTCCGACAATCAGGTTAAAAATACCTTCGGGAAGATTATTCTCTTTTAGAACATCACGGATAATGTTCTGGCACGCTATGGCGGTCAAAGGCACTTTTGATGCCGGTTTCCAGATGTTCACATCGCCCGCAACCGCGGCAATCATTGCATTCCAGGACCATACCGCAACCGGAAAATTAAACGCTGAAATGGTGACCACAATTCCCAGTGGATGATACTGATCATACATTCTGTGATTCGGACGCTCAGACTGCATGGTAAAACCGTATAATTGGCGTGACTGCCCCACCGCAAAATCGCATATATCAATCATTTCCTGTACTTCTCCGAGACCTTCCTGAAGCGACTTTCCCATTTCCAGTGAAACCAATGTGCCAAGCGGTTCCTTATATTCCCTTAACTTTAAACCGATTTGACGAACAATCTCACCCCGCTTCGGCGCCGGCACTGTCCGCCAGTATTTAAATGATTCTTCGGCTTGTTTTACAATTTTATCATAATCTGTTTCAGACGACTGATAAACCGAGGCAATATATTCACCCGTTGCCGGTGAATGTATTTTTAGCTCACCCTGATCCGTGGTTTCGTTCCATTTTAAGCCGGTTGATGAACCAAAGTTTTTATCTTTGATTCCCAAAACTTTCAAGAATTCCATAATCACACCTTTCTTTTTACATTATAGGATGATTTGAATTTATGTTTTTATGCCTATACGGCAATGATTATCTACTCGACTCAACAATATCGCTAAGGGATATATCTCGCATTTTATTTTCAATATCTATCTGTATCTCTG